>CAZRKV010000105.1:0-9052 GCA_964600305.1 uncultured Nocardioides sp.
AGCGGTCGAGCTGCGAGGCCACGTGGCAACCCGTGGTCGAAGCGTGAGAGCGCGGGGCGTAGTGGAGCGGGCGAAGCGGAGCGGTCGAGCTGCGAGACCACGTAGCGCGATGGTCCGGGTTCGCTAGGGTCGAGCCATGGGGCGAAGCGTGGTGGTCACCGATTCCACGGCCTCGCTGCCCGCCGACCTGGCGGCGAGCCGCCGGATCACGGTGGTGCCGTTGCAGGTGGTGATCGGCGCCGAGGTGCACGACGAGGGCCCCGGCGGTGGAGCGACTCCCGACGCGGTGGCCGAGGCGCTGCGTCGCTGGGATCCCGTCAGCACCTCCCGACCGGGGCCCGCCACCTTCCTCGAGGTCTACCGCGAGCTGGCGGCCGACGGCGTCGAGTCGGTCGTCTCGGTGCACCTGTCGGGTGAGATGAGCGGGACCTTCGAGTCCGCCCAGCTCGCGGCCCGCGAGTCCCCGATCCCGGTGCTCCCGGTGGACTCCCGGCAGGTCGGGATCAGCACCGGGTACGCCGTGCTGGCGGCCGCCGACGTCCTGGACGCGGGTGGCAGCCTGGAGGAGGCCGGTCGGGCGGCACGCGAGCGCGCGGCGGCCACGGCATCGCTGTTCTACGTCGACACCCTGGAGTACCTGCGTCGTGGCGGCCGGATCGGCGCCGCTGCCGCACTCCTGGGCGGCGCGCTGTCGGTCAAGCCGCTGCTGCGGATCGCGGACGGCCGGATCGACTCCTTCGAGAAGGTGCGCACCACCGGGAGGGCCCTGGCCCGGCTGGAGGACCTGGCGGTCGAGGCCGCGGGGGAGCAGCAGGTCGACGTCGGCGTCTCCCACCTGGCGAACCCCGAACGGGCCGGGCAGCTCACCGAGCGGCTGGCCGAGCGCCTGGCGGCCAACCTGTCGGGCCGGTCGATCAGCTGTGGCGAGCTGGGGGCGGTGCTCGGGGCCCACGTCGGGCCCGGCATGGTGGCGGTGAGCGTCGCTCCCCGCTGCGGGTCCGACTCCTGACCCGAGCCTCGTCCACAGGCGCCCGGATCGAGGGTGGTCGTGGTGGCGGGCGCTGCCTAGGTTCGGCGCCATGCGCACTCGACGTACCCCCGCGGAGCAGGAAGCCGTCGCCCGCCGCCTCGAGCTGCTGAGCGCGGAGCTGACCACGGTCCGCGGGGAGGGGGAGGCCCTCCCGGTGCCCCACGACCCGCTGTCGGTGGCTCCCCTCCCGGTCGATCCCGGGTCCGGTGGGCCGGTCGAGGACCACACCCGGGTGCGGCTGGCGGACGAGGAGGCACCGATCGAGGACTCGCCCGTCCCCGGGCCACCGTCGTCCCCACCACCGCCCCTGCCGCACCCGGGTCGGCACGCCGACCGGCGGGAGGGTGCGGGTCGGGTGCTGGGGCTGCTCGCCGCCCTCGTGCCGCCGACCCTGCGCGGCCGGGTCGGGGTGGGACCGGGGCAGCTGGCGGTGGTGGCCGTCGCGGTCGCCGTCGGCCTCGCGGTCACCGCCTGGTGGGTGGCGCGGGCCGACGCCGAGCCCCGGCCGGTGGACGTCGCCCCCACACCGGCGGCAGGGCTGGTCGAACCGGCGGGTGAGGAGGCACCGGCGGGCGAGGCGGGATCGGAGGACGGGGAGGTCGTGGTCGACGTGGCCGGGAAGGTGCGGGACCCGGGCATCGCCACGCTGCCTGCCGGGGCGCGGGTGGTCGATGCCCTGGACGCCGCCGGCGGGGCCCGCAAGGGCGTCGACCTGACCGGTCTCAACCTCGCCCGGGTGCTGGTCGACGGTGAGCAGGTCCTCGTGGGGGTCGACCCGGCTCCGGTCGGGTCCGGGGCACCTTCCGGCGCGCCCCGTGGCGGGCCGGCCGGGGCGCCGGTGCGGTTGAACACCGCCGACCAGGCTGCGCTGGAGGAGCTGCCCGGGGTGGGTCCGGTGACCGCGGGTGCCATCCTGGACTGGCGGGCCGAGCACGGCCACTTCTCCAGCGTGGAGGAGCTGCTGGAGGTCGACGGCATCGGGGAGGCGACCCTCGAGGACCTGCGCGAGCTCGTCGCACCCTGACCGTGGTCGGCACCGGCCCCGCGATCCCCGACCTCCGGATGCCTGCGCTGGGCCTGGCGGCCTGGTGCGGCGGCCTGGCCGCCGTGCTGCTGCCCCCGGCGGTCGCGTGGCTCGCGCTCCTCGCGGCGGCCGTCGTGGTGGTGGCCCTGCTGCGGCGGCGGGTCTCGTCGCGGACCGTGCTGGCCTGGGTGCTGGTCGCGTGGGCGGTGGCTTCGGCGGCCATGCTGCGGCAGGAGGTGATGTCCGCGGGGCCGGTCCCGGACCTGGTCGAGGAGCGGGCCGTGGTCCGGGCGACGCTGGAGGTGACCGGGGACCCGCGGCTGCGTCCGGGCGAGTTCTCCGACTACGTGCTGGTCCACGGGGACCTCGTCGAGGTGTCCGGCCGCGGCCAGACCCACCGACTGCGGGTACCGGTGCTGGTGATCGCCGACCCGGAGTGGCGCGAGGTGGAGCTCGGCAGCACCGTGGTCCTGTCCGGCCGGGTCGGCGAGGCGGACGGCGCCGACCTGGCCGCGGTGCTCTCGGCCCGTGGCGTGCCGGAGGTGGTCGAGGAACCGTCCCCCGCCTGGCGGGCGACCGCGACCGTCCGGGGTTCCCTGCGCGCCGCAACCGCGCACCTGGACCCGGGGCCGCGGACCCTGGTCCCGGCGCTCGTGGTCGGGGACGACGAGGGGATGCCGGTCGAGCTGGCCGAGGACTTCCGCACCACCGGGCTCACCCACCTGCTGGCGGTGTCCGGCACCAACCTGACCCTGGTGGTGGGTGCGCTGCTCCTGGCCGCCCGGTGGGGCGGCGTGCGCGGCCGGTGGCTCTACGCGGTCGGCCTGTTCGGGATCCTGGGCTTCGTCGGCCTCGCCCGGACCGAGCCGAGCGTGGTGCGGGCGGCCGCGATGGGCACGGTGGCCCTGCTCGGGATGACCTCGAACGGCCGGGAGCGGGGCACCCGGGCGCTCGGCGTCGCGGTGGCGGTCCTGCTGCTGCTCGATCCCTGGCTCTCGATCACCGTGGGCTTCGCGCTCTCGGCGCTGGCGACCGCGGGCCTGTTGCTGTTGGCACCGGTGTGGCGTGACGCGCTCCGCCGCTGGCTGCCACGGTGGGCGGCGGAGGCCATCGCCGTCCCCGCTGCGGCCCAGCTGGCCGTCACGCCGGTGATCGCCGGGATCTCGGGCGAGGTCAGCCTGGTGGCGGTGGCCGCGAACCTCGTCGCGTCCCCGGCGGTGGCGCCGGCCACCGTGCTCGGGCTGCTGGGCGGGGTCGTGGGCCTGGTGTGGCCGACGGGCGGCACCGCCCTGGGCACCCTCGCCGGGTGGTCGGTCGCCTGGATCGTGGCGGTCGCCGAACGGGGCGCCGGGCTCCCCACCAGCTCGGTGAGCTGGTCGACCTCCCTGGTGCCGATGGTCGGACTGACCCTGCTCTGCCTGGCCATGGTCGCGCTCGCCCCCCACGTCCTGGCCCGCCGCAGCACCGGCGCGGCCTGCCTGGTCCTGATGGTCGTCGTGGTGGCGACCCCGGTCCCGCGTCCGGGGTGGCCGCCCGACGACTGGGTGGTGGCTGCGTGCGACGTGGGCCAGGGGGACGGCCTCGCCCTCAACGCCGGGGAGGGGCGGGCCGTGGTGGTCGACGTCGGTCCCGACCCGGGGGCGATCGCCGGGTGCCTGCGCCGTCTCGGGGTCGACCGGGTGCCCCTGGCGGTCCTCACCCACTTCCACGCCGACCACGTCGGCGGCCTCCCCGGCCTCCTCGAGGGGCCGGGGGCGGGGTTGGTGGCGACCTCCCCGCTCGGGGTCCCTGCCGCCGGGGCGGAGGCCGTGGGCCGCGAGCTGGCCGACGCCGGCGTCGACACCTGGGTTCCCGTCCCGGGGGAGTCCCGCGGAGTGGGCGGGGTCCGCCTCCAGGTCCTCGGGCCGGGCCCGGACCTCGCGGTGGGTGAGGGGGAGGGCGCCAGCAACAACGCCTCGGTCGTCCTGCTCGCCGAGGTGGACGGCGTGCGTGTCCTGCTCACCGGAGACGTCGAGCCCGAGGCGCAGGCGGCGCTGGCCGAGCGCTGGCCGGAGCTGGCCGTGGACGTGCTCAAGGTGCCCCACCACGGGAGCCGGCACCAGGACCTCGCCTTCCTGGCCGGCCTGGGGGCGGAGGTCGCGCTGGTGTCGGTGGGGGCCGACAACGACTACGGCCACCCGGCCGCCGACGTGCTGGGGAACCTGTCCGCGGCCGGCGCCGAGGTGGTGCGCACCGACGTGCACGGGGACCTCGTCGTGGTCGGTGGCGACCGGCTCGGTGTCGCCACCGCGCAGTAGGGTTCCCACCATGGCAGCCCCCGCTCGCGCCCCACGCGCCGCCGACGTGCTCGGCCGGGTGACGCTCGTGGTCGGCAAGGAGGAGTTCTTCAACGAGCGCACGGTGGACGCGGTGCGCCGCGCCGTGCGCGAGCACGACGCCGAGGCCGAGGTCTCGGAGTCCCCGGCCGGGAGCCTCACGCCGGCCACGCTCGGCGAGCTGGCGGCGCCCTCGCTGTTCTCCTCCACCCGGTGCGTGGTGGTCAGCGACCTGCAGGACCTGGCCGAGGACGTGGTCGACCAGGTGCTGGACTACGTGGCGGCTCCGGCCGACGACGTCGCCCTGGTGCTCGTGCACGACGGCGGGCAGAAGGGCAGCGGCGTGCTGAAGAAGCTGCGGGCGGCCCAGTCGGTGACCGAGGTCCGCACCGAGTCGCTGCGACCCTCCGAGCTGGCGGGCTTCGTGGCCGCCGAGGTGCGCCGGCACGGCGCGACGCTCGAGCCGGCCGCCTCCGAGGCGCTGGTGCAGGCGGTGGGCCAGGACGCCCGCGGCCTGGCGGCGGCGGCCCACCAGCTCGCCAACGACTTCCCCGGCCAGCGGCTCACCGAGGACCTGGTGGGGCGCTTCTTCGGGGGGCGCGCGGAGGCGAAGTCCTTCGCCGTGGCCGACCTCGCCTTCTCCGGTCGGAAGGCGCCGGCGCTCGAGGAGCTGCGCTGGGCCCTGGACTCCGGGACACCCCCGGTGCTGGTCACCTCGGCCTTCGCCGGCAGCGCCCGGGGCCTGGCCCGGTTGATGGGGGCCCGGCGGGGCCAGCGCGACGGGGACCTGGCGCGTGCGGTCGGCGTACCCCCGTGGAAGCTGCGCACCCTGCGCGAGCAGGCCCGTGGCTGGGACGGGGCCCGGATCGGCAGCGCGGTCCGTGCGGTGGCCGCGGCCGACGCCGACATCAAGGGGGCGGCGACCGATCCCTCCTACACCCTGGAGCGGCTGGTCCTCACCGTCGCCGACCTGCGCGAGCGGCACTGACCCCGACCGGACCCTCACCGGCCGGTCCCCGGTCAGCGCAGGCCAGCCCCCGGGCCCGGAACGCAACAACGGCGCCGACCCCGGTGGGGACGACGCCGTGCCGGTGGCGGGACCTCAGAGCGAGGCGACCCGCTTCATGATGGCCGACTTGCGGTTCGCGGCCTGGTTCCGGTGGATCACGCCCTTGGAGGCGGCCTTGTCGAGCTTGCGGGTGGCGACCCGGGCGGCCTCGAGGGCGGCGTCCTTGTCGCCGGCGTCCGCGAGCTCACGGAACTTGCGCACGTTGGTCTTCAGGTTGGTCTTGACCGCCTTGTTGCGCTCGTGCGCCGCCTCGTTCTGGCGGTTGCGCTTGATCTGGGACTTGATGTTCGCCACTACGCTGAGCCTTCGCTTCGCTGTCGTCTCGGATCCGGGGTCGGTGGGCGCACCGGCGCTGGGCGCCTGGCACGCGAGGTGCGACTCTACCAGCGGCGGGGGGTCGCCCCAAATCCGTCCGGCGGACATCGGCCCGCCGGGCCTCAGCGCCAGCCCCGGCGCTCCGCGAGCCACCCCCAGGCGGCCTCGCCCAGCGCGCGCTGGGCCGCGCGCAGGTACGGCGACGCCGGGGGGACCGGGAGCACCGCCGACCCCAGGTGCTGTCCGCACAGGAGCGCCAGCACGGCGTCCACGTGCTCGTCCGGGACGTCGGCGGTGAGGGTCCGGGAGGCCAGGATCGCCTCCACGTCGTGCCCGTCGGCGCGGGGGCCGAGGAGGGTGGCGACGGTGTCGACCCACGGCGCGCCCGCGCACACCCAGGTCCAGTCACACGCGCTGGCCCGGCCCCGGTCGTCCAGCAGGAAGTTGTCGGCCCGCAGGTCGTGGTGGAGCAGGGTGTCGCCGGCCGTGGCCGCGGTGTGCCCGACCGCCAGCTCCGCCGCCTCGTCCAGGTGCGCCGCCAGGCCGGGCAGGTCCGGTGGCACCGCCCGCACCCGCTCCCACAGCCGGGGGGTGCGGCGGTCCTCCTCCGCGACGGACGGGGCTCGGGCGCTCCGCGGGGCCGGGGTGAGCCGGTCGGCGAGCTCCTCGAGCAGGTCGAGGCAGGCCTCCAGCTCCGGCCGGGTCCACGGCTGCGTCGGTGGTCGGGCGTCGACGTGCTCGAGGCCGAGGACCACCCAGTCGGCGTCGATGCTCCACGCGAGGGCCGGCACCGGGAGGTCGCGCGGCAGCGCCGCCAGCACCTGGGCCTCGCGGCGGTGCGACTCGGCGAAGGCGCGCTGGGCCTTCGCCGCGGCGGCCTTCACGAAGTGTCGGGTCCCGTCCTCGCAGGTGAGCACCGCGGCCAGCACGGGGGCGAAGCCGCTGTCCTGCGACTCGGCGTGGACCACCGGGGAGCCGCACCGACGCTCCACCTCGCTGCGCAGCCGTGGGGGGAGGAAGCGCCACGGCAGCCGCTGGGCCGTGCTCCCGTGCGGGATCCGGATCGAGCCGGCGGCGGCGGTGGGCGGCATGCCGGGGATCCTCGCACGCGCCGGTCACTGCCGGGCGACGACACGGCGGGGCGTCGCGCCCGTGGCCGCGGCGACGCCGAGCACCGCGACGCCCAGGCCGACCAGCTGGACCGGTCCGAGCACCTCGTCGAGGATCCACCACGACAGCACCGCGGTGATCGGTGGGGCGAGGAAGAACAGGCTGGCCGCCGCGCCGGAGCCGCCCCGCAGCACCAGCAGGGCCAGCAGGGCGAGCCCGACCACGGAGTTGACCAGGGCGATCCACAGCACCGCCACCACGGCCTGTCCCGGCTGCTGCACCGGCCAGGCCCCCTCGACCCCCCAGCCGACCACCAGCAGGGGCGGGGCCGACACGGCGAACTGCACGGTGGTCGACCACAGCAGGTCCGGCGCCCGACCGATCCAGCGCTGGCCCAGCGTGCCCAGGCTCAGGGTGAGCATGCTCAGGGCCCCGAGGCCGACGGCAAGCGGTCCGCCGGATCCCTCGAGGTCGGGCCCCAGCACCAGCAGCACCCCGGCCACGCCCAGGACGAACCCGAGGACCTGCAGCCGGCCCACCCCCTCCCGCAGCAGCAACGCAGCCAGGATCAGGGTGAGCACGGGGCTCAGCGAGTGGAACAGGGCCCCCACGGTCGCGCCGAGCCCGAGCGCGAACGCGACGTAGAGCAGGCCGAACTGGGCCGCGTTCATCACCAGCCCCACCGCGGCCACCCGGCCGAGCGTCGCGCGGTCCATCCGCGGCCGTCGGCCCAGGAGCATCGCCAGCGGGAGCGCGAGCAGGGCCGCGATCCCGAACCGCCACCCCAGCGCGGTGAACGGCGCCACGGCCTCGACGGCCGCCGGCCCCGCGATGTAGCCCGAGGACCACACCAGGATGAACGCCGCGGCCGGTACGACCGGGAGGTGCCTGGGGTGCGGTACGCCGGCGCTCACCCGGGCACGGTACGCCGCGGCCTCGGTTCGGCCGGGGCCCGGTCGCGTGGGAGGATGTGGCGACCTGACCGTCGTACTCCCGAAGGGTGGACGTGAGCCTGACCACCGCGCCGGACCCGGGTCGCACCGACCCCGCGATCATCCGGAACTTCTGCATCATCGCCCACATCGACCACGGCAAGTCCACGCTGGCCGACCGGATGTTGCAGCTGACCGGGGTGGTCGGGGAGCGCGCCGCCCGGGCGCAGTACCTCGACCGGATGGACATCGAGCGCGAGCGCGGGATCACCATCAAGTCCCAGGCGGTCCGGATGCCGTGGACCGTTCCGGACGACAACGAGGAGCTCGCCGAGCCCGGCACCTACGTGCTGAACATGATCGACACCCCGGGCCACGTCGACTTCACCTACGAGGTCTCGCGCTCCCTCGCCGCGTGCGAGGCCGCCGTCCTCCTGGTGGACGCCGCCCAGGGGATCGAGGCGCAGACCCTGGCCAACCTGTACCTCGCGATGGGTGCTGACCTGCACATCATCCCGGTGCTGAACAAGATCGACCTGCCCGGTGCCGAGCCGGACAAGTACGCCGCGGAGCTCGCCGGCCTGATCGGCTGCGAGGAGTCGGAGGTCCTGCGGGTCAGCGCCAAGACCGGGCAGGGGGTGGCGGCGGTGCTCAACGAGATCGTGCGGCAGACCCCGCCCCCGGTCGGCGACGCCGAGGCGCCGGCGCGGGCGCTGATCTGCGACTCCGTCTACGACACCTACCGCGGGGTGGTGACCTACGTGCGGGTCATCGACGGGCGCCTGCGCCACCGCGAGCGGATCCGCATGATGTCGACCGGCGCGGTGCACGAGATGCTCGAGGTGGGGGTGATCTCCCCGGAGCCCAGCGCGACTCGGGAGATCGGCGTGGGCGAGGTCGGCTACCTCATCACCGGAGTGAAGGACGTGCGCCAGTCCCGCGTCGGCGACACCGTGACCCTCGAGTCGCGGCCCGCCACCAAGGACCTCGGCGGCTACCGCCACCCCAACCCCATGGTCTATGCCGGCCTCTACCCGATCGACGGCGACGAGTTCAACGAACTGCGCGAGGCCCTCGAGAAGCTCCAGCTCAACGACGCGGCGCTCACCTACGAGCCCGAGACCTCCGGTGCGCTGGGCTTCGGCTTCCGCATCGGCTTCCTCGGCCTGCTGCACATGGAGATCGTCCGCGAGCGCCTCGAGCGCGAGTTCAACCTGTCGCTGATCTCCACCGCACCGAACGTGGTCTACCGCGTCG
>CAZRKV010000106.1:0-9007 GCA_964600305.1 uncultured Nocardioides sp.
GGCCGTAGATCTGCTTGAGGTTGACCCCGATCGCGTGGAAGAAGCGGAAGACGTCGGGACCCAGCGGCGCACCCCCGGTGTAGGCACGCTTGATCCGCGTCAGGCCGAGCTGGTCACGGACCGGGCGCGTGGAGACCAGGTCGGCCAGCCGCGTGAGCGGGCCCCCCGCCTTGCGGCCGCTCACCCGCGCCCGGGCCGCGCGGTCGCCGACGTCGTACCCCCAGCCGAAGACCTTGCGCTTGAGCCAGCCGGCCTCGTCGATGCGCACCTGGACCTCGGAGAGCATGGACTCCCAGATCCGCGGCGGCGAGAACATCACGTCCGGCCCGATCTCGCGCAGGTCGGCGCGCTGGGTCGAGGAGTCCTCGGGGAAGGAGATCGTCATGCCCCGGGAGAGGCCGCAGGCCACGGCCAGCATCTGCTCCCCGATCCAGGCGAAGGGCAGGAACGAGACGTAGCGGAACTTCGCGTCCACGGGGTCGATGTCGGTGAGGTGCTCGGCCATCGCCAGCAGGTTGGCGTGGGACAGCTCGCCCAGCTTGGGCCGGGAGGTCGTCCCCGAGGTGGTGCAGATGACCGCGACGTCGTCGGGCCGGGCCGCCGCGACCTGCTCGTCGTACCAGCCGGGGTGCTGCTCGCCCCAGGCGCGACCCCGCTCCTCGACCTCGGTGAACTCGACGAGCCACGGGTCGTCGTAGGCCTCCAGCCCGTGCGGGTCGTAGTAGACGACGTGCTCGACGGCGATCTCGGGGTTGGTCTCGCGCAGGCGCAACAGCTTGTCCACCTGCTCCTGGTCCTCGGCCACCACGATCCGGGCCGCCGACACCGAGAGGATGTGGGCCAGCTCCTCCCCGATCGAGGTCGGGTAGATGCCCACCACCGACGACCGGATGCTCTGCGCGGCCAGCTCGGCGATCAACCACTCGGGCCGGTTGTCCCCCAGCACCGCGACGATCTCGCCGTCCCGCACGCCGTAGGAGGCCAGGCCGTGGGCGAAGTCGCGCACCCGGGCGGCGTACTCCGACCAGGTCAGCGGCTGCCAGATGCCGTACTGCTTCTCCTGCATCGCGACGTGCTTCCCGCGCTCGGCGGCGAGCCGGGTCAGCAGCCGGGGGAAGGTGTCCCCGCGCCCGGTCGCGGCGGCCGGGGCCGCGTCGGCGGTGGCCTGCTCAGGCACGGTGGCCCTCCTCCGTGCCGGTGGCGTCGTGCTCGGCACCGAGGTAGGCCTCGACCACCGCCGGGTCCCCCTTGACCTCGTCCGGCGTCCCGTCGGCGATCAGCCGCCCGAAGTCGAGCACGCTGACCCGGTTGGAGATGTCCATGACGACGTTGATGTCGTGCTCGATGAGGATGACCGACATCCCGGCGAGCTCGTGCACGTCGAGGATGTAGCGGGCCATGTCCTCCTTCTCCTCGACGTTCATGCCGGCCATCGGCTCGTCGAGGAGGAGGAGCGAGGGCTGGATGCACAGCGCCCGCCCGAGCTCCACCCGCTTCTGCACGCCGTAGGCCAGGGAGCCGACCGGCTGGTTGCGGTGGGCCTGCAGCTGCAGCAGGTCGACCACCTCCTCCACCAGGTGGCGGTGCTCGATCTCCTGCCGGCGCGCCGGCCCGAACCACAGCATCGAGGCGAGCACCGACTTGCGCATGTGGATGTGCCGCCCGAGCATCAGGTTCTCCAGCACCGACATGTGCGCGAAGAGCTCGATGTTCTGGAAGCTGCGCGCCACGCCCAGCCGGGCGATCTTGTACGGCGGCAGCTGGGTGAGCTGGTGCTCGTGCTCGGTCCCCCGGTCGTCGGCCGTGTGCAGCCGGATCCGCCCCTCCTGGGGGTGGTAGAGGCCGCTGGCGCAGTTGAGCAGCGAGGACTTGCCGGCGCCGTTGGGTCCGATGACGGCGTGGATGTGTCCGGCGGTGACGGTGAAGGACACCTCACTGAGCGCCTTCACGCCGCCGAAGCGCAGGGAGACGTCCTCGACCTCGAGCAGTGGGCGCCCTGCCGGCAGGCGACTGCCGTTGAGGGAGTGCTGATAGGCCCTGGTAAGCACGTGGGTTGCGACCTCCGGGGGTCCGGGACGGGATGTGACGCACACTACGATTCCACTATCCGGAAACGCAACCTGTTTTGGTGGAAGTGTTATCCCGCAGTTACCTTCCCTATCCCACATAGGGGATACTGGTGCGGCGTCACAGGAAGGTGGTCCCAGATGGCGGGGGCAGAGGAGAGCGCGGGCCGCGGCGGCCTGGGCACCGTCCGCAACGCGGTGCGCCTGCTGGAGCTGCTGGGCCAGGGCCCGGCGTACCAGCAGCTCAGCGACCTGGCCGAGCGCTCGCACATGAGCCTGCCGACGGTGCACCGACTGCTGCGGTCGCTCGTGCTCGCCGACCTGGTGGTGCAGGACCCGCAGTCCTCGCGCTACGGCCTGGGCCCGGAGCTGGCCCGGCTCTCCGGCCACTACCTCTCCCGGCTGCCCCTGCTCGGCGCCCTGTCGCCGTACCTCGCCCCGCTCCGGGACGAGCTGGGCACCACCCTGCACGTCCAGACGCTGGTGCGCGGCGAGGTCGTCTACGTCGACCGGGTCGACGGCCCGGGGAGCGGCCCCTACCGGGACACGCACCGGGTGCACCCCGCCCTGTTGACCGCGGGCGGGCGGCTGCTGGCCTCCCGCGCCGACGACGTCTCCTGGCAGTGGGCACTGGACCTGGTCGGCGAGACCGACCGGGCCACGGCGGAGGAGCGACGCGCCGACTGGGCCGTGGCCGAGTGGTTGCGCTCCGCTCCCCCCGACGCCGCGGCGACCGCGGAGATCGCCGTCCCGGTCCTGGACGCGCGCGGCGCCCCGGTGGCCGCGCTCTCCGCCGCCACCGACGACGCCACCGACGAACAGGCCGCCGCCCGCTGTGCCCTGGGCCTGGGCCGCGCAGCGCGAGCGGCCGGGAGGACCCTGGGTCATGCCTGAACAGCTCGCCCCACCCGACCCGCGCTGGCGCGAGGTCACGGACCGGCTCGCCTTCGACACGCCGTACGACGACTTCTGGCGACCCGGCCCCCGCGGCGGCGACTTCTTCGTCGGGGGCCGGTTGAACCTGTCGGTGAACTGCCTCGACCGGCACCTGGCCGACCGGGCCGACCAGGTCGCGATCCACTGGGAGGGCGAGCCCGGGGACCGGCGGTCGCTGACCTACGCCGAGCTGCACGAGCAGGTGCTCGCACTGACCCGCGCCCTGCGCTCCCTCGGCGTCGGGGCGGGCGACCGGGTCGGCCTGCACCTGGGCTGGCTCCCCGAGACCGTGGTGGTGATGCTGGCCTGCGCCCGGATCGGCGCCCGTCACACGCTGCTGCCCGTGCCCCTGCCCGCCGAGGCGCTGGCCGACCGGCTGGCTGGGGCCGGACTGCGGGTCCTGTTCACCCAGGACGGCGCGTGGCGGCACGGCACCGTGCTGCCGCTCAAGGCCCGCGCCGACGAGGCGCTCGCCGCCAGCGACTCGGTGGAGCACACCGTCGTGGTGCGCCGGACCGGCATGGACGTGCCCTGGTACGAGGGGGACCGCTGGTACCACGACCTGGTGGCGGCGACGCGGCCCGGCGTGGCTCCGGCCGGCGACGACGAGGCGACCTCGCTCCCGGCCGACCACCCCGTCTGCACCATCCCGCAGGCGAACCGGGGTGGGCACCCGGCCCTGATCGTGCACGGCAGCGCCCGGATGCTCGCCGCGGCGGTGGCGGTCCACCGCAGCCTGAGCAGCGGCGGGGTCTTCTGGTGCGCCGGGGACATCTCCTGGGCCGTGACCCAGTTCCACGGCGTGTACGGGCCGCTGGCCTGCGGCGGCACGACGGTCATGTACGAGGGCACCCTCGACGTGCCCGACCACCGGCGCGCCTGGCAGATCGTGCGCCGGTACGGCGTGGAGACCCTCCTCACCAGCCCCTCGGTCGTGCGGACGGTGCGTGGGTGGGCCCGCTCGATGCCCGAGGTGTCGACGATGCCGACCCTGCGCCGGATCGTCACCGCCGGGGAGCCGATCGAGGGCGAGCTGCGCGAGTGGCTCGTCGACGCGCTCGGTGACGGGGCGCTGGAGGTGGGCGACGCCTGGGGACAGCTCGAGCTGGGCGGCATCGTCCGGGTCACCGGACTCCCCGAGGCCGGGGACACCTCCCCCATGCCCGACTGCGGACTCGACATCGTCGACGAGCACGGCGCGGCCGTGCCCGCGGGCGTGGCCGGGGAGGCAGTGCTCCGACTCGCGTGGCCGGGCACCATGGCCGGTGCCGTGGGCGCGGCCGCCTCCGTCCCCGACAGCCACTGGGAGCGACACCCCGGCCTCTACGCCACCGGCGACCTCGCGGTCAGGGACTCGACGACCGGGGCCCTCAGCTTCCTCGGCCGCACCGACGACGTGGTCTCGATCTCGGGACAGCTGGTCTCCCTGCGTGAGGTGCAGGAGGTCCTGACCGAGCACCCGCACGTCTCGGCGGTGGAGGTCGCGGTGCGCAAGGACCCGACCCTGGGCCGGTCACTCGTGGCGGCGGTGTGCCCGACGCCCGGGGCCCGGGGCGCCGTACCCGCCACCGCCGACCTCGACGCACTGGCGATCGAGCTGATGGACGCCGTGCGCCAGGTGATGGGTGGGCTGGCCCGGCCCCGGGCCGTCCTCTTCGTCGACCGGTTCGGCGACGAGCTCGGCCGGGGGGAGCGCGCCGACGCCTTCGCCCTGCTGGCGACCGTGGACCGCCACGAACCGCGGCTGGTCACCTGGGAGCAGGTCCTGGCCGCGGCCGGGCACCGCCACTGACCTCAGGCGCCCCCGGCCACGGCCGGGATCACCGAGACCTGGGCCCCGTCCGGGGTCGGGGTGGCCAGGTCGTCGAGGAAGCGGACGTCGTCGTTGCCGACGTAGACGTTGACGAAGCGACGCAGGTCGCCGTTGTCGTCCAGGACCCGACCCTTGATGCCCGGGTGGTTCGCCTCGAGGTCGTCGATGACGGCGCCGAGGGTCTCCCCCTGCGCGCTCACCTCGGAGGCACCCCCGGTGTAGGTGCGCAGGATGGTGGGGATGCGGACGGAAACGCTCATGTCTCGGGTGCTCCTCGTGTGGGTTCGCTCGGAACGGGTCAGACCAGGCCGGTCGCGGTGAAGGCGTCGAAGCTCGGGGCGATCGTCGCGGCCGGCGCGACCCGGTCGGCCACGGCGTCGAGGGTCTTCAGCCCCATCCCCGTGTTGATCACCACGGTCTCCAGTGTCGGGTCCAGCCGGCCGGTGTCCACCAGCTTCTTCAGCACCGCCACGGTCGTCCCGCCGGCGGTCTCGGTGAAGATCCCCTCGTTGCGGGCGAGCAGCAGGATGCCCTCGCGCACCTGCTCGTCGTCGACGTCCTCGACGGCTCCCCCGGTCCGGCGGCAGGTGTCGAGCACGTAGGGCCCGTCGGCCGGGTTCCCGATCGCCAGGCTCCTGGCGATGGTGTCCGGCTTCACCGGGCGCACGACAGAGTGGCCCTCGCGGAAGGCCGCCGAGACCGGGGAGCACCCGGTTGCCTGCGCGCCGTACACGCGGTAGGGCTTGTCCTCGACCAGGCCGAGGGAGATCAGCTCGCGGAAGGCCTTGTCGACCTTGGTCAGCTGGGAACCGGAGGCCACCGGGATCACCACCTGGTCGGGGATCCGCCAGCCGAGCTGCTCGGCGATCTCGTAGCCGAGCGTCTTGGACCCCTCGGCGTAGTACGGGCGGACGTTGACGTTGACGAACGCCCAGCCCTCCTCCTCGCCGGCGATCTCCGAGGCGAGCCGGTTGACGTCGTCGTAGGTGCCGTCCACGGCCACGAGGGAGTCGGTGTAGACCGCGGAGTTGACCTGTTTGGGCTGCTCGAGGCTGCTGGGGATCAGGACGACGGTGCGGATGCCGGCCCGGGCACCGGCGGCGGCCACGGCGTTCGCGAGGTTCCCGGTCGAGGGACACGCGAAGACCTTGGCGCCGAGCTCCTGCGCGGCACTCAGGGCGCAGGCGACCACGCGGTCCTTGAACGAGTTGGTGGGGTTGGTCGAGTCGTCCTTGACCCAGAGCCGGTCGATCCCGAGGGCCGCCCCGAGGTTGTGGGCCTGCAGCAGCCGGGTGAACCCGGGCTCGGTGTTGGGGCTGGACTCCACGTCGGCCGGCACCGGCAGCAGCGCCTTGTAGCGCCAGATGTTGCGGGGCCCGGCCTCGATCTCCGCGCGGGTCACCGGCGGGAACGCGTACCCGACCTCGAGCGGGCCGAAGCACTCCGGACAGGCGTAGTGCGGGCCGAGGGCCACGCGGTGGCCGCACTCGCGACAGACCAGGGCGTCGGCGTGGCCGAACGCGCCCTCGCGCAGCTCGCCGGCCCGGGCCGGGGACGTCCGCTCGGGGGTCGTGGACACAGCGCTCATGGGGGCCTCCCTCTCATCTGCCCCACGACGACCATCGCCGCAGGCCGGAATTGGCACCGTTTCCACGGCCGGCCGCGGGTGCGGACAGGAGCCTCGTGGCGGTTGCCGGGACGTCGACGGGCCGTTCCCTCAGTCCCTCTGGATGAGCAGGAGCCACCCTAGGCGGTCCGGGCGGCCATCCCCGCGCCGCGGTTCACTCCGTGAGACTCTTGTCCGGATCGCGAGACGCTCCGTGCGTGCGGGCGTCGCGGGCGAACCGGTCGAGCAGGTCGAGCACCCCGTGGGGACCCGGGACCACGACGTCGGCCAGTGACCGCAGCGCGTGCTGCTCGTCGGAGTCCGAGTGCACCAGCAGCGTCGGGATCCCCCGCTCGGACCGCATCCACTCCACGGCCTCGAACGCCTCGATGTCGCCCAGGTCGTCGCCGGCGAAGAGGAATCCGCCGGCGTCGACCTCCTCGGCGAGGGTGCGCACCGCGCGCCCCTTGTGCATCCCGGGGGCGCGGACCTCGATCACCTGCCGGCCGGGCTCCAGGGCCAGCCCGTGGGCCGACGCGACCTCCCGGATCGGGCCGGAGAGGCGCTCCAGGGCGCCGGCGGGGTCGGCCAGGCGACGGGTGTGCACCGCGATCGCCAGCCCCTTCTCCTCGACGAAGGCCTCCTCGGCCCCCGCGGCCCGCAGCACCTGCGGCAGCTGGTCCCGGAAGGCTGCGAGCCCCGGCGGCGGGGGCGGCGTCGACACCTCCCAGGTCGCGGTCGACCAGCGTTCGTTGCCGTACTGCCCGAAGATGTGGAGGGCTCCTCCCGCCCCGGCCATGCGGAGCCCCACCTCGTCCAGGTCGCCCAGCGCGATCGCCTGGTCGGCCGGGCGACCCGTGATGACCGCCACGCAGCGCACGACCGCCGCCAGCCCGACCAGGACCTCCGCGGCCCCGGGGTGGATGCGCGCCCGCGCCGGGTCGTCGACGATCGGAGCGAGCACACCGTCGAAGTCCAGGCCGATCACGGTGGCGTCAGCGGCGGCGACCAGGGCGTCGTACCGTGCGCGCCCGTCAGGCCGGGTGAAGTCCATGGTCTCCACCCAAGCAGGTACGCCGACCGGCTGGGACCGGGACCCTCAGCCCCGGTCGCCAGTGAGGATCACCGTCAGCCGGTCCATCCGCATGGGGTCGACCGCCGGCTGCACCCGGTCGATGCCCAGGTCGCGGGCCAGCGCCGAAGCGGCCCGCTGGAGGCGCGGGGGGTGGTAGACGGTCGTGGCGGGGATGGTGCCGTACCAGTTGTCGGTGGCCACCACCTGCCAGCCGATGCCCTGGGCCTCGCCGGAGGTGCGTCCTGCCAGTCCGCTGATGCCGGAGTTGTTGTAGATCTCGACGACCACCTCGGAGCGCTGCACCGGCGGCTTCTTCTTCTCCTTCTTGGGTGGCTTCTTCTTCAGCGTCTCCGGCTGGCCGCGCGGGGGCTCCGGCGCGGTGGAGGGCGACTCGCTCGGCGTGGCCTCGGGCTGGGAGACGGCCGTGATCTCCTCATCGGGACCATCGCTGCCGCCGGTGGCGAAGAAGGCCACCCCGGCCATCACCATCGCGATGATGCTCAGGGCCACCACGGGCGAGGGGAAGGCCAGCCCACGCTGGTCCCGGTGTCGGGCGGATCGGTCGATGCGGCTGAGGGGGAAGGGCATCGGAGGTACCTACCGTTCAGATGTCGAACCCGAGGCGGCGGGCGGAGCGTTGCCGCTGCCGGGCGGAGCGCAGCCGCCGCAGCCGGCGGACGAGCAGGGGGTCGGCCTCGAGCGCCTCGGGCCGGTCGATCAGGGCGTTGAGCACCTGGTAGTAGCGGGTCGAGGACATGTCGAACTGCTCGCGCACCGCCTGCTCCTTCGCGCCGGCGTACTTCCACCACTGGCGCTCGAAGTGCAGGATCTCGCGGTCCCGGTCGGAGAGCGACGGCGCGCCCGCGGGGGCGGCGTACTCCTGGTCGGCCTCGGCAGCACCCATGGATTCGACCCCTTCCTCACTACCTCGCGCACCATCCTAGGCGACGAACCACACGCATGTCATTCGATGGGCGCGCGGCGCGCAAACCCCTCACCACCGGTTGGCCACCTCGCCTAGGGTGACCCCGTGACCCTGAAGAGCGCTGCCGACCTGGTGATCGTGGCCAACCGACTCCCGGTCGACCGCGTGCACCACGACGACGGATCCAGCGGCTGGCGGCGCTCCCCGGGTGGGCTGGTGAGCGCACTGGACCCGGTGATCCGGGCCAACGATGGGGCCTGGATCGGGTGGCCGGGCGCCGCCACCGACGACCTGGAGCCCTTCGTCGAGGACGGCCTGCAGCTGGTCCCCGTCCCACTGGCGGAGGACGAGGTCGAGGAGTTCTACGAGGGGTTCTCCAACGCGACCCTCTGGCCGCTGTACCACGACGTCATCGCCAAGCCCGAGATCCACCGGGAGTGGTGGGACTCCTACGTCCGCGTCAACCAGCGGTTCGCGGAACGCGCCGCCGAGGTCGCGTCCCGGGAGGCCACGGTCTGGGTGCAGGACTACCAGCTGCAGCTGGTGCCCCGGAGGCTCCGGGAGCTGCGCCCGGACCTGCGCATCG
>CAZRKV010000107.1:0-5472 GCA_964600305.1 uncultured Nocardioides sp.
GCACCCCGCCGGCGGAGATGTTGACGTTCTTGAGCAGGTCCAGCGCGACGAACCGGTCGTTGCCGCTGGCCTCGGGGTCGTCGATGATCCGCCGGAGCTGGGCGAGGTGGCCGGGCCGCAGGTAGTGGCTGATGTCGTGCATCGCCTCCGCGGTCAGCCGCCGGATCGCCTCCGGTTGCACGTGCAGGAAGGTGCGCCCGTCGACCTCGCTCGTGGAGACACCCTCGGTGGTCACCAGCCGGTACGGCGTCTCGTCGGCGCCGTTGGATCCGGCGGTGGGCAGCAGGTCGGAGTAGGCGAACTCGGGCTCGGATGCAGCGGTGCTCACGGCGGAAGGGTACGTCGGTGTCACACCGCGGCCGCGACCGGTGTCTCCATGGTGAGGGAACCACCGAGACAGGGAGCCTGAGATGACCACGACGAGGATCGCACCGACCGAGCTGACCGGTCCCTACGGTGCGGTGGTGAAGCGGTTCAGTGCCAGGATGTTCGGCCGCGTGCCCGAGTCGCTCGGGGTGATGTGGCACCACCGCCCGGTGCTCCGGGCCACGATGGGGTTCGGGAGGCGGCTGCAGAAGCTGGACGCCTGCGACGAGGACCTGAAGGCGTTCGCGCACATGGCCGTGGCCTCGTTCGTGGGCTGCACCTGGTGCCTGGACTACAACTACTTCATGGCGTACCACCAGGGGGTGGACCTGGTGAAGGCACGGGAGGTCCCGCGGTGGCGTGACTCCGAGCAGTTCACCGCCCTGGAGCGGGACGTGCTGGAGTACGCCGAGGCGATGAGCCGGACCCCACCCACGGTCACCGACGGGGTCGTGGCACGCCTGCAGGACCGGCTGGGCCCCGCGGGCCTGGTCGAGCTGACGACGGTGATCGGGTTCGCGAACCTGACCACGCGCTCCAACACCGCGCTGGGCATCGAGTCGGAGGGCTTCGCCGACGCGTGCGGGCTCGAGCCGCTGGCCGTTCCCCGGGAGCGGCGTGGCTCACTAGGCTCGGCCACATGACCGACGACCCGTTCGTCACCCACCGGAGCCTGTTGTTCACGGTCGCCTACGAGATGCTCGGCTCCGCGGCCGATGCCGAGGACGTCGTGCAGGACACGTGGCTCCGGTGGGTCCAGGTGCGCCGCGCGGACGTGTCCGACCCGCGGGCGTACCTGGTCCGCACGGTCACCCGCCAGGCCCTCAACCGGATGCGCACCCTGGCCCGGCGCCGCGAGGAGTACGTCGGCGAGTGGCTGCCCGAGCCGCTGCTGACCGGTCCCGACGTGGCCGAGGACGCCGAGCTCGCCGAGGACGTGTCGATGGCGATGCTGACGGTGCTCGAGACGCTCGCGCCCACGGAACGGGCCGTGTTCGTGCTCCGGGAGGTCTTCGCGGTGCCCTACGAGGAGATCGCGGCCGCCCTCGGGAAGTCACCGGCCGCGGTGCGCCAGGTGGCGCGACGGGCCCGCGACCACGTCGGCGAGCGCCGGCCCCGGGTGCCCGTCGCACGCGCCGAGCAGGAGGCGGTCGTCGAGCGCTTCCGGGTGGCGGTCGCAGGAGGTGACCTGCAGGGCCTGCTCGACGTGCTCGCTCCCGACGTCGTCGTGGTCGCCGACGGCGGGGGACTCGCGCCGGCCGCGCGGATCCCGCTCGCCGGCGCCGACCTGGTGGCCAGGTTCCTGACCCGGTTCCCCCGCCGGGCCCCGGAGGGGGCTGTGCTCTCCCCGGCCGTGATCAACGGGGCCCCGGCACTGCGGATGGACGTCGACGGTGTCCCGGACACCGCGATCAGCCTGGTCGTCGACGGCGGCCGGATCACCCGGATCCTCGCCGTGCGCAACCCGGAGAAGCTCGCGCGGCTGGAGCGGTGGACCCGGCTCAGCCGCTCCGCCTGAACCCTCGCCCGGGATGACCGGGGGGCGATCGGTTGTTGGCCCCGTGTGCCCCTGCATGACGCGATCGTGGTCGGAGCCGGCCAGGCCGGCCTGTCCGCGTCGTACCACCTGGCTCGGCTCGGGATCGAGCACGTCGTGCTGGACGCCGGGGACGAGCCCGGCGGGGCGTGGCGGCACCGCTGGGACTCCCTGACGATGGAGGACCTCCACGGGGTCGCCGACCTCCCGGACGCGGCCGCCCCCACGTCCTCGCAGGTGCGCGCCAACGAGGCGGTCCCGGCCTGGTTCGCCGAGTACGAGCAGGCCCACCGGCTGCCGGTGCTGCGACCCGTCCGGGTCGACGAGGTGACCACGGAGGGCGACCTGCTGCGCGTCCGGGCCGGGACCCGCACCTGGCGGACCCGCACGCTCGTCAACGCCACCGGCACCTGGACCCGGCCGTTCGTCCCCCACTACCCGGGACGCGACTCCTTCCGCGGGGAGCAGCTGCACACCGTCGACTACCCGGGACCGGAGCCCTTCCGGGGCCGGCGGGTGCTCGTCGTCGGAGGCGGCGCGTCGGCGGTGCAGCACCTCGGCGAGCTGGCGGCGGTGACCGAGACGCTCTGGGTGACCCGGCGGGCGCCGGTGTGGGTCGACCGGTTCGGCCCCGAGGACGGGCGCCGGGCGGTGGCGAGGGTGACCGAGCGCGTGGGCCGGGGCCTGCCGCCGACCAGCGTGGTCGGCGTGACCGGGCTGGCGCTGCGGCCCCAGGAGCAGGCCGCGGCCCGGCTGGGCGCCTACGAGCGGCTCCCGATGTTCTCCCGGATCGAGCCCGACGGGGTGCGCTGGGCCGACGGCCACGTCGAACCGGTCGACGTGATCCTCTGGGCCACCGGGTTCCGGCCCGCGGTCGCCCACCTGGCGCCGCTGGGCCTGCGCAGCGAGCACGGTGGCATCGCGCTGGACACCACGCCCGGGTCCGCCGCCACCACGGCGGTGGCGGACCCGCGCATCCAGCTGGTCGGCTACGGACCCTCGGCGAGCACCATCGGCGGCAACCGGGCCGGGCGGCAGGCAGCCCTGGCGGTGCGCCGGTGGCTGGAGGGCGAGGCCGCCGCCTGAGCCGGCTGGTAGCGTGGAACGCGTCCACACGGGAGCCCGCGGCAGCGGGCTGAGAAGGGGCTGGAGCCGCCCCGACCGTCGCACCTGAACCGGATCATGCCGGCGGAGGAAGTGAGCCAGACGTGCTACCCCGACTCTTCTGCATCGTCGACGTCGCGAGCGGTGACCCCGACGACCTGGTCCGCCGGCGCCTGGACCGGCTGCCCGCGCTGGTCGACGCCGGCGTCGACGGGTTCCAGGTGCGGGCCAAGGGCCTGACCGACCGGGACGCCCTCCGGCTGGCCGAGCGGGTGGTCGGCTCGGTGCGCCCGGCCGGCGCCACCGTGGTCGTGAACGACCGGGTCGACATCGCCCTGGCGGCAGGTGCCGACGGCGTCCACCTGGGCGCGGAGGACCTGCCGGTCGCGACCGTGCGCCGCCTCGCTCCCGACCTGCTGGTCGGCGGCACCTGCCGGGACCCCGAGGGGGCCGCCCGGGCCGCGGAGGAGGGCGCCGACTACTGCGGCTTCGGGCCGGTCGCGGCGACCACCTCCAAGGACGGGCTGCCCGCTCCGCGTGGCGTCGACGCGGTCGCCCGCGCCGCGGACGTGCTCCCGCTGGTCGCGATCGGTGGCATCGACGTCCCGACCGCCCGCGCGGTCCGGGCCGCCGGGGCCCACGGGGTGGCGGTGATCGGCGCGATCTGGCGCCATCCCGACCCACCCCGGGCCGCCGAGGAGCTGGTCGCGGCGGTGTCGTGATGCGCGTGCGGGTCCTCGGCGCCGGCATCGTCGGACTCTCCGTGGCCGACGAGCTGGTCCGGCGCGGTCACGACGTCACCGTGCACGACCCCGACCCGGGTGGCGGGGCGTCGTACGCCGCCGCTGGGATGCTCAGCCCGGCCGCCGAGGTCTGGCACGGCGAGGACGAGCTGCTCGACCTGGGCCGGCGCAGCCTCGCGCTGTGGCCGGCGTACGCCGAGCGGCTGGGGGTGCCGCTGCGGGGCGGGGGCACGCTCCTCGTCGGCCACGACCACGGCGACCTCCAGCAGGTGGAGCGCCAGGTCGACCTGCTGCGGCGCCACGGCGCGCCGGTGGACCTGCTCGACCGCCGCCAGGTACGCCGCCTCGAGCCCGCCGTCGCCCGGGTGGCGGGTGGGGCCCTGCTCGCCGACGAGGCCAGCATCGCCCCCCGCGAGGTGGTGGCCGCCCTGCGGCAGCGGATCCCGGTCGAGCCGACGGCGCCCGCCCCCGCGGCCGACCCCCGGTGGGACGTCACCGTGGTGGCGACCGGGACCCGGCTGCCGCCGCCCTTCGCCGACGTGGTGCGCGGGGTGCGCGGCGAGGTGCTGCGGGCGCGCACCGACGACCCGCCCACGCGCACGGTGCGGGGCTGGGTCCGGGGGGAGCCGGTCTACGTCGTGCCGCGCGCCGCCGGCGAGGTGGTCGTCGGGGCCACCAGTGAGGAGCATGACGCCCCGCCGGTGGTGACCCTGGGTGGCGTGCTGCGGGTGCTGCGCGCCGCCGCCGAGCTGGTGCCGGGCCTGGACCACGCCGAGCTGCTGGAGGCGGTCGCCCGCGACCGGCCGGGCACCCGGGACAACCTCCCGCTGGTCGGGCCGACCGGCACCCCCGGCCTGCTGCTGGCGGCGGGCCACTTCCGGCACGGCGTCCTGCTCGCGCCACTGACCGCACGGCTCGTGGCCGACCAGGTCGCGGACGGGGTCGAGGGCGGGGCCCGAGGGGAGCCCGTCGAGCCGGCACTCGACCCACGCAGGTTCACCGAGGAGAGGAGCACCCCGTGCGCATCTGGATGAACGGGGAGGAACGACCGCTCGGCCCCGGCACGACGGTCGCCGGCCTGCTGGCCGGCCGCGACCCGCGCGGGCTGGCGGTCGCGGTCAACGGCGAGGTGGTGCCCCGCGAGGCCCACGCCTCCCACGAGCTGGCCGAGGGCGACGTGGTCGACGTGGTCGAGGCGGTGCAGGGCGGATGACGGAGCGGATGACGGACCCGATGACTGGGCTGACGACGGGGCGCGAGGACGGACTCGTGGTCGCCGGGGAGGTGCTCGACTCCCGCCTGTTCCTGGGCACCGGCGGCCTGCCCCGGCTGGAGCTGCTCGACGCCGTGCTCGACGCCGCGCGGCCGGCGCTGGTGACGGTGAGCATGCGGCGCACCTCCGGCAGGGGCGAGGGCGGCCTGCTCGAGGCGCTGCGGCGGCGCGGGGCCCGCGTGCTGCCCAACACCGCGGGCTGCGCCTCCGCGCGGGAGGCGGTGCTGACCGCGCGCCTCGCCCGGGAGGCGCTGGGCACCGACTGGGTCAAGCTGGAGGTGATCGGCGACGAGACCTCGCTGATGCCCGACGTGGTCGAGCTGCTGGAGGCGGCCGAGCAGCTGGTCGCCGACGGGTTCACGGTGCTGCCCTACACCACCGCCGACCCCGTGCTGGCACGCCGCCTGGTCGACGCGGGGTGCGCCGCGGTGATGCCGCTGGGCTCCCCG
>CAZRKV010000107.1:5482-8832 GCA_964600305.1 uncultured Nocardioides sp.
GACGCCGCGCTCGCGATGGAGCTGGGGTGCGACGCCGTGCTCGCCGCCGCCGCCGTCACCCGCGCCGAGGAGCCGGTCGCGATGGCCGGTGCGCTCCGCCTCGCCGTCGAGGCCGGGTACGCCGCCCGCCACGCCGGGCGGATCCCGCGCCGGACCACCGCCCGCGCCTCCAGCCCCGTCCACGGGCGGGTCGGGTGAGCGGCGAGCCCGCCCGCCCGACGTGGCCCCGGGTGCTGGTGCTGACCGACCGGCACCAGCTGCCCCCGGGCCGGGACCTCGTGGCGACGCTGCGGCGGTGCGCCGCCGCCGGGCTGGAGGCGGTGGTGCTGCGCGAGCTGGACCTGCCCCTCGCCCGACGCGCGGGCCTGGCCACGGGGCTCGCCGACACCGGGCTCACGGTCGTCTCCGCGCACGCCGTGCTCCCGGGAGCCCGCGCGGTCCACCTCCCCGGCACGACCCCGCCGCCGCGCGACGGCACGCCGTGGGGCCGGTCCTGCCACACCGTCGACGACGTGCGCTGCGCCGCGGCCGAGGGGGCGTCGTACGCCACGCTCTCGCCCTTCGCCGCCACCGCCAGCAAGCCCGGGTACGGGCCCCCGGTCGACCCCGCGGGGTACGCCGAGGACCACGGCGTCCCGGTGCTCGCGCTCGGTGGCATCGACCCGTCCACCGTGCGCGCGGCCCGCGCCGCCGGCGCCCACGGGGTGGCCGTCATGGGCGCGGTGATGCGCGCCGACGACCCCGCGTCCGTGGTGTCCCAGCTGATCGAAGGAGCCTGTCCATGACGAACCCACCCGTGCTGCTCAGCGTGGCCGGTACCGACTCGGGGGGCGCCGCGGGAGTGGCGGCCGACCTGGCCACCTTCACCGCGCTCGGGGCGCACGGCGCCTGCGTGGTGACCGCGGTGACCGCCCAGGACACCACCGGGGTCCACGGCGTGCACCGGATCCCCCTCGACGTCGTGGATGCGCAGGTCTCGGCGGTCCTCGACGACCTGCCCGTCGCGGCGGTGAAGACCGGGATGCTGGGGACACCCGACGTGGTCGAGCTGGTCGCGCGCCGCCTGCGAGACCGGCCCCTGGTCGTGGACCCGGTCCTGGTGTCGACCAGCGGGTCGGTGCTCGGTGACGACGACGTCGTGGCCGCCTACCGGGAGCGGCTGCTGCCGGTCGCGAGCGTGGTCACCCCCAACCTCGACGAGGCCCACGCGCTGCTGGGCGAGCAGCCCGGCGGTCGTGCCGACGCGCTCGCGGTCCGGCTCGCGGACCGTGGGCCGTCCGTGGTGGTCACCGGGGGGCCGGACGGTCGGAGCGACGGCGCGACCTGCACCGACTGGGTCGCGGTGCCGGGTCAGGACCCGGTGGCCCTGGAGCACCCGGCGGTCCCCACGTCCAACGACCACGGCACGGGCTGCACCTTCAGCGCGGCCCTGGCGGCCTGCCTGGCCCACGGTGAGGAGCTCCCGGCGGCGGCGCGCGACGCGGCGTCGTACACCACCGGTCGGCTCCGGGTCGGCGCGGCGTGGACGCTGGGCCGGGGTCGCGGTCCCGTGGCCCACGTGGCCGGGCCGGTGCCGCACTAGGGTGGGCGCCATGAACGACCCCTCCCGGATGCGGATCTCCGACGACGACCGGCACAAGGTCGCCGAGGCCCTCAGGGACGCCGCGGGCGAGGGGCGGTTGGACATGGAGGAGCTCGACGAGCGGCTCGAGGCGGCCTACGCCGCCAAGGTGTACGCCGACCTGGTGCCGCTGCTGGCCGACCTCCCCGGCGCCGGCTCGGCGGTGCCCGAGGTGCCGCACCCCGCGGGGATGGCGGTCCCGCCCGGTGCCACCCCGGTCAACCCGGGGGCCGCGCTGGTCCGCCACGACAGCTCGCTCGCGATCCTGGGTGGGCAGGACCGCAAGGGCGCCTGGCAGATCGGCGACACCCACACCGCCTTCGCGCTGATGGGGGGGATCACCCTGGACCTGCGACAGGCCCACTTCCTCGCCCCCGAGGTGGTCATCAACGCGAACGCGATCATGGGCGGCATCGACATCTACGTCAACCAGTGGACCCGGGTGTCGGTGGAGGGCGTCGGCGTGATGGGCGACTTCAGCCAGGGCCGGGACCGGGTCCCCGCCGAGCTGACCCCGCAGGCGCCGCTGGTCCGGGTCAGGGGCCTCGCCCTGATGGGCGGGGTGGAGGTCCGGCGCAAGCGGATGCCGGGGGAGGGGCCTGCCTCCCGCTGGTTGAAGGGCCGGGAGGGCTGACCACCCTCCCGGGTGTGTCTCTCCCGGCGCGCCCTGCCTAGTCCTCCTGCTCGCTAGTCCTCCTGCTCGCTAGTCCTCCTGCTCGGCCATCAGCTCTTCGCCCTCGTCGGCGCGCTGCTCGGCCCGGGTCTTGGCCTCCGGGTCCGCGATGCCCGGGACGTGGCCGGCGCGATCACGGTCGAGGGTGAGGTTCTCGCCGGTCTCCGGGTCGAACAGGTGGATCTTGTTGGTGTTCACCCAGATCTCGGCCTCGTCGCCCTCGGCCACCGTGCTGGAGCCGTCCAGCGAGACCACCAGCTGGGTGCGCATCGTCTCGCCGTCGAGGTCCCGCTCGAGCTCCTCGAGCTTCGCCTTGACCTCGGGGTTCGCCTCGAAGGGGATGTAGGCGTAGGCCTCGCTGCCGAGCCACTCCACGACGTCGATCGTGGCCCGGAAGGTGGCGCCGTCCTGGGCGTCGACGACGGACGCGTCGTCGAAGTCCCCGGGACGGATGCCGGCGAGCAGCAGCCCCTTGTCGCGGCCCGCCTCGGCCCGGTCGGCGGGGAGGTCGAAGGAGCCGAACGGGAGCTTGATGGTGTTGCCCTCGATCTCGGCGGGCACGAAGTTCATCGGCGGGGAGCCGATGAAGCCGGCGACGAACAGGTTGCCGGGGTTGTCGTAGAGCTCCCGCGGAGTCGCGAGCTGCTGGAGCACACCGCGCTTGAGCACCGCCACCCGGTCGCCCAGGGTCATCGCCTCGGTCTGGTCGTGGGTGACGTAGACCGTCGTGATCCCCAGGCGCTTCTGCAGGCGCGCGATCTCGGTGCGCATCTGGCCGCGCAGCTTGGCGTCGAGGTTGGACAGCGGCTCGTCGAAGAGGAAGGCGTCGGCGTCGCGCACGATCGCCCGCCCCATCGCCACC
Organism: uncultured Nocardioides sp.; assembly: GCA_964600305.1. Classification (GTDB taxonomy): domain Bacteria; phylum Actinomycetota; class Actinomycetes; order Propionibacteriales; family Nocardioidaceae; genus Nocardioides. Next base: position 8,639 of record CAZRKV010000107.1, read on the forward strand.
CGCTGACGCTGCCCGCCGGAGAGGTTCCCGGGCTTGCGGTCGAGGTGCTCGTCGAGCTCGAGCGTCTGTGATGCCTTGCGGACCTTCTCGTCGACGGTCTTGTCGTCGGCTCCGGCGAGCCGCAGCGGGAAGGCCATGTTCTCGTAGACGGTGAGGTGGGGGTAGAGCGCGTAGTTCTGGAAGACCATCGCCAG
>CAZRKV010000108.1:0-8686 GCA_964600305.1 uncultured Nocardioides sp.
GACCCGGACACCGTCGGCGGCGGGGTGTCGATGGAGAACACCTGCTCCCGGGTCGCGGAGCGGTCGAAGCGGTAGGTGCCCTCCTCGCGCCAGCGCCGGCCCCACGTCGCCTCGAGGCCCTCCAGGGCCGGCTTGTCCGGTACGGCGATGCGCCTGGTCCGCGGGCTCGTCGTCTCGGTGCCGTCGACGTCGTCGTGGTGGCTCTGGGTCATGGTCGGCATGTTACGGGTGTGTCGCGCACGGCTCCGAACCCGCGTTGGCCCCCGGCGACCGGCCGGTCGCCATCGCCCACCGGCACGCCCTAGACTCGGGGCGACATGACCGACCCCGACCCGGCCGGCCCGGCCCCACGGCCCCGCCCCGCCGAGACCCTCGCCGAAGTCGAGGACGCGCTCCTCTCCCGGTGGCCCGAGACCCGGCTGGACCCCACGCTCGACCGGATCCGCACCTTCACCGAGCTCCTCGGTGAGCCCCAGCGCACCTACCGCGTCGTCCACCTGACCGGCACCAACGGCAAGACGTCGACGTCCCGGATGATCGACGGCCTGCTCCAGGCCCTCGAGCTGCGCACCGGGAGGTTCACCTCCCCGCACGTGGAGCGGATGAGCGAGCGGATCAGCATCGACGGCGAGCCGCTGGACGACGAGACCTTCGTCGCGACCTTCAACGAGATCGCGCCGTACACCCACCTCGTGGACGAGCAGCACGAGCACCCCCTGTCCTTCTTCGAGACCGTGATGGCGATGGCCTACTCGGCCTTCGCGGACGCGCCCGTGGACGTGGCGGTCGTGGAGGTCGGCATGGGCGGGGCCTGGGACGCCACCAACGTCGCCGACGCCGACGTCGCCGTCGTCCTCCCGGTGGCGGTCGACCACGCGACCCACCTCGGCGAGTCGGCCGGGGACATCGCCGAGGAGAAGGCCGGGATCATCAAGCCCGGGTCCTACGTGGTGCTCGCCGAGCAGTCCGTCGAGGTGGCGGAGGTCCTCCTGCGCCGGGCCGCGGAGGTCGGTGCCACCGTCGCCCGGGAGGGGATGGAGTTCGGCGTGGTCTCCCGGGTGCCGGGGGTCGGCGGACAGCTGGTGTCGTTGCAGGGGCTGCGCGGGCGGTACGACGAAGTCTTCCTGCCGCTCCACGGCGCCCACCAGGCCCAGAACGCCGCCGTCGCGCTCGCCGCGGTGGAGGCGCTGACCGGGGCCGGTCCCGGGGAGGCCCCCCTGGCCGAGGAGCTGGTGCAGGAGGCCTTCGCGGCGGTCCGCTCGCCCGGACGCCTGGAGGTGCTTCGGCGCAGCCCGACGATCGTCCTCGACGCGGCGCACAACCCCCACGCCGCCACGGCACTGGCGGTGGCGGTCGAGGACTCCTTCCGGTTCTCCCCGCTCATCGGCGTGCTGGGCGTGATGGCGGACAAGGACGTCGAGGGCCTGCTGGTGGCCCTGGAGCCCGTCCTGGACCACCTGGTGGTGACCCGGAACTCCACGCCGCGCTCGATGCCGGCCGAGGCCCTCGGCGCGCTGGCCCGCGATATCTACGGCGAGGACCGGGTCACCGTCGTGCCGAGTCTCGCCGAGGCCATCGACCGGGCCGCAGCGATGGCGGAGGCCGGCGAGGCCGTCGGGGACCTGATCGGCTCCGGAGCCGTCCTGGTGACCGGGTCGGTGGTGACGGTGGGGGAGGCCCGCACGCTGCTGAAGGGTCGGCTCTGATGCGCTCCCCGCGGCGCGGGATGTGCGCCGCCGTGCTCGCCCTCGAGGGGATCGTGCTCGGCCTGAGCACCCCCGTCCTGGTCGCCACCACCGACCTCTCCACCCCCGTGGCCCTGGGCATCGGGGTCGGGCTGATGCTGGTCTGCTTCCTCCTGGCGGGGATGCTGCGGGCCGAGTGGGCCTACACCGCCGGGTGGCTGGTCCAGGCGGCCGCGATCGGGTTGGGCTTCCTGGTGGTCCACATGTTCGTCCTGGGCGTGATCTTCGCGGCGCTCTGGGGCACCGCCGACCTGCTGGGCCGCAAGATCGAGCGGGAACGGGCCGGATAGGGTGCGGCGCATGACCCAGCGCACCTTCGTCCTGCTCAAGCCCGACGCCGTACGCCGCGGCCTGGTCGGTGAGATCCTCGGTCGCCTGGAGGCCAAGGGACTCGCGCTGGTGGCCCTGGAGATGCGCACCATCGACGGTGGGCTGGCCGACCAGCACTACGCCGAGCACGTGGAGCGAGACTTCTATCCGCCGCTGCGCGAGTTCGTCACCAGCGGCCCCCTCCTGGCGGCCGTGGTCGAGGGCGACCAGGCCATCGAGGTGGTCCGCGCGATGAACGGCGCCACCGACGGCCGTGCGGCGGCGCCCGGGACCATCCGGGGCGACCTGGCCCTGTCGAACCGGGAGAACCTCGTGCACGGGTCGGACTCCCCGGAGTCGGCCGAGCGCGAGATCGCCCTCTGGTTCCCCCACCTGGGCGCCTGACCGCCCGTCCCCGGCCCTGCCGCCCCTGCCCGCGGGGCCGCCGGGATCCGCGCGCGTGTCCTCCCTCGAGCGGGGCCCGCGCGCCCATAGGCTCGTGCCACGGGTCGGCCGGCTGCGCCGCACCCGACTTCCCCCGGCACGAGAGCAGCGAGGCGTCCGCCCATGGCCAACAGCATCATCGGTCGCGACATGGCCGTGGATCTCGGCACGGCCAACACGCTGGTCTACGTCCGCGGCAAGGGGGTCCTGCTCGACGAGCCCTCGGTGGTGGCCCTGAACCAGTCGACCGGGGAGATCCTCGCCGTCGGCCACGAGGCCAAGCGGATGCTGGGCCGCACGCCGGACAACATCACCGCCATCCGGCCCCTGCAGGACGGCGTGATCGCGGACTTCGAGGCGACCGAGCAGATGCTGCGGTTCTTCATCCACCAGGTGCACCGCCGGCGCTACTTCGCCAAGCCACGGCTGGTCGTGTGCGTGCCCAGCGGGATCACCGCGGTCGAGCAACGGGCGGTCAAGGAGGCGGGCTACTCCGCGGGGGCGCGCAAGGTCTACATCGTGGAGGAGCCGATGGCCGCCGCGATCGGCTCCGGGCTCCCGGTGCACGAGGCGACCGGCAACATGGTGGTCGACGTCGGAGGGGGGACCACCGAGGTCGCCGTCATCTCTCTGGGGGGCATCGTGACCTCCCTCAGCGTGCGCACCGCCGGTGACGACCTCGACCGCGCGATCATCGCGTGGATGAAGAAGGAGTACTCCCTGATGCTGGGGGAGCGCACTGCCGAGGAGATCAAGGTGACCCTCGGGTCGGCCTTCCCCATGACCGAGGAACCCGAGGCCGAGATCCGTGGCCGCGACATGGTCTCCGGGCTGCCGCGGACCGTCGTGGTCTCCAGCGCCGAGATCCGGCAGGCCCTGGAGGAGTCGCTGCACGACATCGTCGACGCAGTCCGCTCGACCCTCGACCAGACGCCACCCGAGCTCGCCGGCGACATCATGGACCGGGGCATCGTGCTCGCCGGTGGGGGTGCCCTGCTGCGTGGCCTGGACGAGCGCATCCGGCACGAGACCGGCATGCCGGTCCACCTCGCCGAGGACCCGCTGTCCTCGGTCGCCCTCGGTGCCGGCAAGTGCGTCGAGGAGTTCGAGGCCCTCCAACAGGTGCTCGTGTCCGAGCCCCGGAGGTACTGAGTGCGTCCGGCCGTGCGTTCGACCTCCCCGCGCAGCCAGGACCGGGACCGCCGGCGGCAGCGCCGGGTCCGGTCCACCCTCGTCGCCCTGGTCCTCACCTGCGCCACCCTGCTCACCCTCGACTCCCAGGGGGGTCCGGGTGAGTCGCCCCTCGAACCGGCCCGGCAGGCCGTGGGCGAGGTGCTGGGGCCGGCCGAGACGGCCTCGGCGGCGGTGGTGCGCCCGTTCACCGCCGTGCCCAGCTGGTTCCGCTCGCGCAGCTCGTTGCAGGGCGAGCTGGCGGCGGCGGAGGCCGAGAACGCCCGGCTGCGCCAGGAGGTCCGCACCGCCGACCTCGATCGCAACCGGCTCTCGGAGTACGACGGACTCACCCGGGCCGCGAAGGACGTCGGCCAGGCCCTGGTCCCGGCCCGGGTGGTCGCCTTCGGGCCCCGGCAGTCGTTCTCCCGCACGGTCACCATCGACGCCGGCACCGAGGCCGGCGTCCGGGCGGACATGACGGTGGTCAACAACGACGGCCTGGTCGGCCGGGTGCTGCGCAGCACCCGGACCACGGCGACCGTGCTGCTGGTGCTCGACGCCGAGTCGGTCGTCGGGGGTCGCGTGGGCACCAGCATGGAGCTCGGCCTCCTCCGCGGCCGCGGCGTGGTCAGCGAGCAGGGCCGGCTCGACCTGGAGCTCTACGACGAGGCGAAGGTCCCCGACACCGGGGCGACGGTCGTGACCTGGGGGAGCGAGGGCGGGGCACCCTACGTCGCCGGGGTCCCGATCGGGTCGGTGGAGCACGTCGTGAGCACGGCCCGGGAGAGCTCGCAGCGTGCCGTCATCGAGCCCTTCGTGAACTTCAGCGCCCTGGACCTGGTCGGCGTGGTGGTCCCCTCGGGGACCACGAGCGACCGGGCGGTGGTCGAGGCGGACGGGAGCGTCCGGTGAGCGCCCTCCGTGTCCTGGTGGTGTCGGTCGTCGTGGTGCTGGCGCTGGTGCTGCAGGTCACGGTCCTCCCGCACCTGGCCTGGAACGGTGTCGTGCCCAACGCCTGCCTGCTGGTGGTCGTGGCGGCCGCGCTGGTCCGGGGACCGCGGTTCGCGATGGTGCTCGGGTTCGCCGCCGGTGCGCTGCTCGACCTGGCCCCGCCCGCCGACCACACCGTCGGCCGCTGGGCCCTGGCCCTGGTGCTCGTCGGCTACCTCGCCGGGCGGGTGCGACAGGACGCGCGCCGTACCAACGCCCTCGCCGTGGTCGCCACCGTGGCCGCCTGCTCCTTCGTGGGCGCCTCCGTGTTCGCGATGAGCGGCCTGCTGCTGCAGGAGGGCGTCGGGAGCGTGGGCGAGATGCTGGGCGTGATCCTGGTGGCGGTGGTGTGCGACGTGGTGCTCACACCTTTCGTGGTCCCGCTGGTCATGGGCGCCCTCCAGCGCACCGAGCCCGAGCGCGGGCGGGAGCGGGTCGCGGCATGAGCGGCGAGCGGACGAGACTGCGCCTGGTGGTGGTGCAGGCGCTGGTCTTCTCCCTCTTCGCCACCCTGCTGGCCCGGCTGTGGTTCCTCCAGGTCGCGGTGGGGGAGGAGTACCAGGCCCAGGCCGCGTCGCAGTCGGTGCGGGAGATCGTGGTGCAGCCCGAGCGCGGCCTGATCGTGGACGCGATGGGACGGCCGCTGGTGTCCAACCGCTCCGCCTGGCAGGTCTCCATCGACCGCAGCGTCCTGGAGCGCCTGGAGGAGGATCAGCAGGACGCGTTGCTGCAGCGGGTGGCCGAGACGGTGGGGGTGAAGCCTCGACGGGTCCGGGCGAGCCTGGTGAACTGCGGGGACGACGGGGCCGTGTCGGGCACCTGCTGGAACGGGTCCCCCTTCCAGGCCGTGCCGATCGCCGAGGACGTGGACCGCCGGGTGGCGCTGCGCATCCAGGAGCAGGCCGAGGACTTCCCCGCCGTCGTGGTCGAGGAACAGAGCGTCCGCACCTACCCCGGACCGTTCGACAGCAACGCCGCGCACGCGCTCGGCTACCTCAGCCCGATCACCGAGTCCGAGCTCGACCTCGCCCGGGAGGAGGAGGACCGGTCGGTCAACGGCGCGTCCGTGGTCGGTCGGGCCGGGCTGGAGAAGCAGTACGACCGCTGGCTGCGGGGGATGCCGGGGTACGAGCGGGTCGCGGTGGACTCCATGGGCCGGGTCGTGGGCGACGACAGCGTGATCGAGAGCGAGCCCGGTCACACCCTCGTCACCTCCCTCGACGCCAAGGTGCAGTCGCTGGCCGAGCGGGAGCTGGCCCGCACGATCCGGGAGGCCCGTGCGACGCGCGACGAGGTGACCGGCCGCAACTTCGTGGCCGACGCCGGCGCCGTGGTGGTCCTGGAGGCCCAGACCGGACGCCTGGTGGCGATGGCGAGCCAGCCCGACTACGACCCCGAGGCCTGGGTCGGGGGGATCGGGGAGAAGCAGCTGCAACGGCTGTACTCCGAGGAGGCGGGCACTCCGCTGCTCTCCCGTGCGACCCAGGGCCAGTTCGCGCCCGGCTCGACCTGGAAGCCGTTCATGACCGCCGGGGCCCTCACCGCCGGCTACTCCACCGACGCACGGCTCAACTGCTCCTCCGGACTGACCGTGGGCAACAACACCTGGAAGAACTACGAGTCCGGGGCCTACGGCTCGATCGGGTTCCCCAAGGCCCTCGAGGTCTCGTGCAACACCTTCTTCTACCGGATCGGTTACGACTACTGGCAGCGCTTCGGCTCCGACGTCGACGACGTGGAGGCCCGCGACCCGTTGATCGCCGAGGCCAAGGAGTTCGGGTTCGGGCGGCGCACCGGGGTGGACCTGCCCAGCGAGGCGGCCGGCCGGATCGCGGACCGCCGGTGGAAGGCGGCCTACCACGAGTCGATGGAGGAGTACTACTGCGGGATCGCGGACAAGCCCCGGGACCACCCCGACAACGCCGACGTCAGCGACTTCGTGCACAAGTTCGCGCGGGAGTTCTGCCTGGAGGGGTTCGGGTACCGCGCCAGTGACGCGATCAACTTCGCGATCGGTCAGGGCGACACCATCGTCACCCCCCTCCAGCTGGCTCGCGGGTACGCCGCGTTCGTGAACGGCGGCAAGCTGCTGCAGCCCCGGCTGGGCAAGGCCGTCGTGGACTCCGCGGGCGAGGTCGTGCGCCGCATCGAGCCGGAGGTCGAGCGGCGGGTGGACGTGCCCCGACGCCTGCTCACCTACATCGACGAGGCGCTCAAGGGCGTCACCCGGACCGGCACCATGTCCTGGCGGATGGGCGGCTTCCCCCTCGACGAGGTCACCGTGCGCGCCAAGACGGGGTCCGCCGAGGTCCACGGCAAGCAGTCCAGCTCCTGGCTCGCGACCTACACCGAGGACTACGTGGTGGTGATGATGGTCTCCCAGGGCGGCACCGGGTCGGGCACGTCCGGCCCCGCGGTCCGCCGGATCTGGGAGGGCCTGTACGGCATCCGGGGTGAGCAGGTGCGGCCCGCCCGGGCCGCGATCGACGGGGTCACCCAGCCGGCAGGGCTGCCGACGTTCTCCGAGGACGGCTCGATCCTCCCGCCGGGCAGGAAGGGGAACTGATGGCCACGAGGTTGCGCGCCCCGGGCCTGGACTGGCTGCTCATGCTGGCCGTGATCGGGCTGCTGGTGCTCGGCACCCTGCTGGTCTGGTCGGCGACCTCGGCGCGCGAGGACCTCACCGGCGGGGACCCGACGGCGTACCTGCAGAAGCAGCTGGTCAACGTCGCCGTCGGAGGAGTGCTCCTGGTGATGGTCCTGGCCACCGACCACCGGTGGGTGCGGATCCTCGCCCCGCTGGTCTACCTGCTCTCGGTGGTCGGCCTGGTGCTGGTGCTGGTGATGGGCAGCACCATCAACGGCTCGCGCTCCTGGTTGCTGCTCGGGGGGATGTCGGTCCAGCCCTCGGAGTTCGCGAAGCTGGCCGTGGTGATCGGGATGGCACTGCTGGTGGCCGAGCGGGCGGAGGCCGCCCGGCGGCACGGCGGTGGGCACCGGGTGCGCGCCCCCGAGGTGCTGGGCATGCTGGCGATCGCGACCGTGCCGGCGGTCCTGATCCTCCTCCAGCCGGACCTGGGCACCATGCTCGTGCTCTCCGCGACCGTGTTCGGCGTCGTCGCCGCGGCCGGGGCCGGGCGGGCCTGGCTGCTGGGGCTGCCCGCCGCGGCGATCGTGGCCGCCCTCGTCGCCGTGCAGCAGGGGGTCCTCCGCGAGTACCAGGTCGACCGCTTCCTCGCCTTCACCGACCCGGACCTCGATCCCCGGGGCGCGGGCTACAACGTCGAGCAGGCACGGATCGCGGTCGGGAACGGTGGGATGTTCGGGCAGGGCCTGTTCGACGGGTCCCAGACCCGCTCCGGCTTCGTGCCCGAGCAGCACACCGACTTCATCTTCACGGTGGCGGGCGAGGAGCTGGGCCTGCTGGGCGCGGGGCTGCTGATCGCCCTCCTCGGCGTGGTGATCTGGCGCGCGCTCGTGATCGCCGCGCACAGCCCGGACACCTTCGGGCAGGTCGCCGCCGCCGGCATCGCCTGCTGGTTCGCCTTCCAGGGGTTCCAGAACATCGGCATGGCCCTCGGGATCATGCCGGTGACCGGGGTGCCGCTGCCGTTCGTGTCCTACGGCGGGTCCTCGATCTTCGCGAGCATGCTCGCCGTGGGCCTGCTGCAGAACATCCACCTCCGGTCGACCGCCTCGCTCCCGACCCGGTACGTGATGACCCAACGGGTGCCGGCGGGGCGCTGACGCACGGTTCCGCGGGTGGCCGGGTCACGACGTAGGCTGGGGTGCCGAAACGAGTTCCCCGATGCGGAGAAGGTCTGGTCCCCCGTGCCCGTTCCCCAGCACAGCCCCGAGTCCGTGTTCGACCGGCTCGAGACCCGGCTCCCGTCGGTGTCGAAACCGATCCAGTACGTCGGCGGCGAGCTCAACTCCACCACCAAGTCCTGGACCTGCGCCGAGGAGTCCGTCGGCGGGCCCACGGTGCGCTGGGCCCTGATGTACCCGGACGCCTACGAGGTCGG
>CAZRKV010000109.1:0-8649 GCA_964600305.1 uncultured Nocardioides sp.
GCCTGCTCAAGCTGGACGTGCTCGGGGTGCGCATGCAGTCGGCGATGGCGCACGCGGTCGACGAGGTCGCCCGGGTCGACGGCACGGTGATCGACCTCGACGACGAGGACCAGGTGCCCTTCGACGACCCGGCGACGTACCGGATGATCAGCGACGCCCGCACCCTCGGCGTCTTCCAGATCGAGTCCCCGGGCCAGCGGGAGCTGGTCGGCAAGTCCGGCATCGACAGCTTCGCCGACATCATCACCGACATCTCGCTGTTCCGGCCGGGCCCGGTCAAGAGCGACATGGTGCGGCCCTACCTCGAGGCGAAGCAGGGCTGGACGCAGGCGGTCTACCCGCACCCGGACCTGCGGCCGATCCTGGAGCAGACCCACGGGGTGGTGGTCTTCCACGAGCAGGTCATCGAGCTGATCGCGCAGTTCGCCGGCGTCTCTCGCGCCGAGGCCGACGAACGGCGCCGGATGCTCGGCGACCCCGAGGGGATGGCCGACACCCGTGTCTGGTTCCCGAGCCGCGCGATCGCCCGCGGCTACCCGCCCGACCTCGTCGAACGGCTCTGGGAGGTGCTCGCGTCGTTCGCCTCCTTCGGGTTCTGCAAGGCCCACGCCGCCGCGTTCGCGCTGCCGACCTACCAGTCGGCCTGGCTCAAGGCCCACCACCCGGCCCACTTCCTGGCCGGGGTGCTCACCCACGACCCCGGCATGTACCCCAAGCGGCTGATCCTCGACGACGCCCGCCAGTTCGGGGTCGCGGTGCTCGGGCTGGACGTCAACGCCTCCGCCCGGGCCTACACCGTCGAGCCGGTCGCCACGGCCCCCAGCGGCTACGGCATCCGGATCGCGCTGGAGGAGGTGCGGGGGATCAGCGACGCCGAGGTCGACCGGGTCCTCGCGGCCCGGCCCTACGGCTCGCTCGCCGACTTCTGGCACCGGGCGCGGGTGTCCCGGCCCGTGCTGGAGCGGCTGGTGATCGCCGGTGGCTTCGACGCGGTGCACGACATCGACGACGGCCCCCTCCGGCGACGCGGCCGGATCACCCGCCGCGACCTGCTGCTGCAGGTCGGTGCGCTGGAGGAGCAGTCCCGCCACGCCGACCGTGCCGCCCGGGGGCGGGCGCGCGGTCTGTCGGCGGCCCGGCGCGGCCCCGCCGCCGTGGCCCCCTCCTCGGTGCAGCTGGCCCTGGACATCGACGACGCCGTCCCGTCGACCGGGTCGGGGCTGCCGGAGATGACCGCCGAGGAGCGGACCCGGGCCGAGCTGGAGGTGCTCGGGCTCGACGCCAGCCGGCACGTCATGGAGTCCTACCAGGACTTCCTCGATGCCCTGGGGGTCACTCGCAGCCGGGACCTGCTCGCGCAGCGGAGCCGGTCGCAGGTGCTGGTCGCCGGGGTCAAGGTGGCCACCCAGACACCCCCGGTCCGGACCGGGCGCCGGGTCATCTTCCTGACCCTCGACGACGCCACCGGACCGGTCGACGCGTCGTTCTTCGACGACGTGCAGGCCGGCAGCGCCGCCACGGTCTTCGGGGCGTGGCTGCTCGTGGTGCGTGGCGAGGTGCGTCGCACCGGCCGGCGGGGGATCTCGCTGCGGGCCACCGGCGCCTGGGACCTCGCCGAGCTGCAGGCCGTGGGCGAGGCCGAGGGGATCGCTGCCGTCCACGACCTGCTCGCCGCCCCCGTGGTGGACCCGGCGGCCCCGTCGTCCACCCCGTCGTCCACCCAGTCGTCCACCCAGTCATCCCCGGGACGCCGTCGGGTCCTGGTCCACACCAGCGGGTTCCGGGTCTCGCCGTACGCCGACGTGCGCCCGGCGGGGGAGTCGATCGACGGGCTCTCCCGGCAGGCCGCCCGCACGCTCTGGCACCGCAGCCCGGGGAGCGCCGGATGAAGCCACTAGGGTGGAGGCCATGGCGAACCCAGGGACGAGCGGCCCGCTCAGCGCGGGTGAACGCCGTGCCACCGCGCGCACCATCGCGGTCTGGGACGCCCTCGAGTCCTTGTTGGCCGGCCCGTCCCGGGACGTGCTCGACATCGGTGGCGGCACCGGTGTCTCGGCGGTGCGGATCGCCGAGCTCGGCCACCGCGTGCTGGTCGTCGACCCCAGTCCCGACGCGCTCGCGGCGCTGGGCCTGCGGGCGGAGGAGAGCGGCGTCGCCGACCGGGTCACCAGCCGCCAGGGCTACCTCTCCGAGCTGCCCGACCTGGTCGGGGCCGACGGCGCCGACCTGGTGCTGTGCCACGGGGTGCTCGAGCACGTCGAGGATCCGGCGGCGGCCCTGGCCACGATGGCCGGTGTGCTCCGCCCGGGAGGCGTGCTCAGCCTCCTCGTCGCCCAGCGGCACGCCGCCGTGGTCACCAAGGCGCTCGCCGGCCACTTCAGCCAGGCGCGGGCACTCCTCGACGACCCCGAGGCCGGAGTCGGGACCCACGGGGGACGTCGGTTCACCGCGGAGGAGATCCGGCGCCAGGTGGAGGACAGCGGGCTGCGCGTCACCGACGTGCACGCGGTGCAGGTCTTCGCGGACCTGGTCCCGGGGTCGGTGCTCGACCAGGAGCCCGGAGCCGCCCAGGCGCTCGTCGAGCTCGAGCAGGCGGTCGCCCACCGGCCGGACTACCTCTCCCTGGCCTCCCAGGTCCACGTGCTCGCGCGCCGCTAGCCGACGCCTCGGTCCCGGGGGGTCCTGATGGGGGGCCTGTACGACGCGGTCGACTCCACGGGCTGCCCGATCCTGCACGTCGACATGGATGCGTTCTACGCCTCCGTGATGACCCGCGACCGTCCCGAGCTCCGTGACCTCCCGGTCGTCGTGGGCGGGGGTGGCCGGGGCGTGGTGCTCTCGGCCAACTACGTGGCCCGTCGGCACGGCCTGCACTCGGCGATGCCGATGGGCCGCGCCCGCCGCCTGTGCCCGGGGCTGGTCGTGCTCCCCCCGGACCACCGCCTGTTCGAGCAGGTCTCGACCTCGGTGATGGAGATCTTCGCCACCATCACCCCCAGGATCGAGGCCGCCTCCCTCGACGAGGCCTACCTCGACGTCCGGGGGGCGGCTCGACGTCTCGGGGCCCCGGCGCAGATCGCCGAGCGGCTGCGTGCCCAGGTGCACGACGAGCAGGGCATCACCTGCTCGGTCGGCGTGGCCGCCACGGTGGCGACCGCGAAGCTCGCCGCCGGGCTGGCCAAGCCCGACGGCCTGGTGGTGCTCCCGCCCGACCGCGTCGTCCCGGTGCTCCACCCGCTCGACGTGGGCGCGCTGTCGGGGGTGGGGGAGAAGACCCGCGACCGGTTGCACCGGGTCGGGTTGCGCACCGTGGGTGACGTCGCCCACACCCCGATGCCGGTGCTGCAGCGCGTCGTGGGGACTGCGGCCGGGGCCTGGTTGCAGCGCCTGGCCTGGGGCACCGACCGGGACACCCTGGAGCCGCGCCGCCACGGGACCTCCCCGGAGAAGAGCATGGGGTGCGACGAGACCTTCGCCCACGACACCGACGACCCCCGGGTCGTACGCCGGGAGCTGCTGCGGTTGTCTGCTCGGGTCACCCACCGGATGCGGGTCGCGGGCGTGGCCGGCCGCACCGTCACGCTGCGGGTCCGGTTCGCCGACTTCACCACCCTCACCCGCTCCCGCACCCTCGGGGAGGCGACCGACGGCACCCACGAGGTCTATGGGGCGGCGGAGCGGCTGCACGCCGCGCTGGGCCTGCAGCGTGCCCGGATCCGTCTGGTGGGGGTCCGGGTGGAGGGGCTGGTGCCGCGGGGCACGGTCCAGCACCAGCTGGTGCTCGGCGAGCGGGAGCGCGGATGGGGCGAGGCGGACCGGGCCGTGGACCGGGTGGTCCACCGCTTCGGGACCGCGGCGGTCGGACCCGCCAGCCTGCTGGCATGAAGCCTGCACGGGACCGACCGGCATGAAATCCACCCACGCGGCTACCGGTCCGACAACGCCCTGCCTAGACTTGGGGCAGGACCCCGCCCGAGGCACTGGTCCACGACGTACCCAGGGAGGAATCGTGCCGCTCTCCGAAGAGGAGCTCCGGATGCTGGAGCAGATGGAGCGGGCCCTCGTCGAGGAGGACCCCAAGTTCGCCTCCACCCTCCGTGGTACCGAGATGCGTCGCGCGTCGCGTCGCCGGGCGATCGTGGCCGGCCTCGTCTTCGGGGTCGGGGTCGTCCTGCTCATGACCGGTGCGGTGGCGAGCCAGCCGGTGATCGGGGTGCTCGGCTTCGTGATCATGCTCGGTTCGGCCATGCTCGCCCTCACCTCCCTGCGTGGCCGGGCACAGCCGGTGGCGCAGGAGCCCCGCGAGTCCCGCTTCGAGGGGCTCGGCGTGGTCGACGGCGGCCGCCGCGACCGGGGGCGCTCGCGCCGCCCGCACGCCGACACGGGCTTCATGGACCGGATGGAGGAGCGCTGGCGTCGCCGGCGCGAGCAGGGCTACTGATCCCGCTCAACGGCTGATGTGGTCGAGCGAGAGCTCGGCGTCGTAGGTGCTCCCCAGGTCCCGACGGAACACCGACACCGGCCACCAGTCCGCCCGCAGCACCCGGTCCTGGGCACTGGCGGCGCGCAACCGGTCGAGGCACCGCCGCACGTCCTCGCCGACCCCGGCGGGATCTGGGTCCGGGGCGGGGGCGAACCTGCGGCGCTCCACCGCCAGCACCAAGCGGTCCAGCGCCGCCGCTGCCTCCTCCTCCCCGGTCGGCCGGCCCAGCGCCGGCCCCGCCCCGGTCCGCATCCACGCGTGGACCTGCTCGGCGATCGCGCGCGGTGAGCGGCCCGTCGGCCACGGCAGCCCGAGGTCCACGGCGCTGTCACGCAGCTCGGCCCAGGCGGCCTCGACCCCGGCGGCCGGTGCGAGGCGCCGGCGCCGACGGCGGCGGCGGACCAGGCGCGGCACCAGGAGCCCCAGGGCGAGGAGGAGCACCCCGCCGCCCAGGACCAGGGCACCGGTCCCCGCGCCCTCGGGCCGTCCGTCGTCCGCGTCGGCCACACCCGGATCCTCCTCGCCGGGTCCGCCCTGCTCGGCCTCCGGCCCGGGGGTGGGGTCCTGCGCCGCGCCCGGGGTCGGTCCGGAGCCGTCCGGGTCCTCGTCCCGGGGCAGGGGTTGGGTCGTGTAGCCGGGCGCGTCCGACGCCCGGGCCTGCGGGGTGGGTTCGAAGCGGACCCACCCGGCTCCGGTCACGTACACCTCGGTCCACGAGTGCAGGTCGTGGGCGCTGAAGACGTACTCGTCAGGTCCCACCTGCTCGGGCGCGAGGAAGCCGACGGCGATCCGGGCCGGGACGTCCAGGACCCGGGCCATCACCGCCATCGCGGCGGAGAACTGCTCGCAGTAGCCGACCCGGCCTCCCGGCTCGTCCGAGAGGAAGGCCACCAGGTCGTTGGTGCCGCTCCCCGGGTCGGTCTCGAGGGAGTAGGTGAACCCGCCGTCCCCGCGGAACCAGGCCTGCAGCGCCCGCGCCTTCTCGAAGTCGCTGGAGTCCTCCTCCGTGACGGCCTCGGCGAGCTCGACCACCAGGGGCGGGACGGAGTCGGGGAGCTCGGTGAACACGTCCGCGACCGCGCCGGCCCCGGAGGGCGCCTCCGCCATCGCCGCCGCGTCGAGGTCCAGGCGCACCGCCGTGCTGGAGTAGGACATGCCGCCGCTGCCCTCGTCCGCGTCGCCGCCGTAGAAGTCCCTCGTGTTCCGGTCGTACTTGAACGAGTCGGAGGCGTCGATCCGCGAGATCGGGGCCGGCGTGGGCAGCCAGGGGGAGTCGAAGGCCTCGGCGACCTCCAGGTCCCAGGCGAACTCGCGCCGGGGCACCTGCTGGCGCACGCCCTGCAGCGGAGGCATCTCGCCGCGCGCGACCTGGTCGGCCGGGATGTCCCGGTCGCCCGAGCTCCACGTGTTCTCGGTGAACCTGGTCAGCACCGCCGTGCGCAGGTAGCCCGGGCCGGGCTCCCGGGTGCGGACCCGGACGAGCGGCACGTCCTCGCCGCGGAGCAGGTCCCGGCGCAGGTCGACCATCGGGTTCTCCAGGGAGACGTCCCCGCTGCCCCCGCCGCCGAGGCCGGGGAGGAGGCCCACCTCGGTGTTGGGGACCACCGCCGGGACCGACAGCGACAGCCCGATGGCGACGCCGGCGACGAGGGCGGCCCGGCCCCCCTGGACGGGGGCCGCGACGAGGCCGCCGCGACCGTCGCCGAACCTCCGGCCCCACGCGGCGGTGGCCTCGACGTGCTCCAGGACCAGCAGCAGGCAGAAGCCGACGGCGGCCAGCACGAACACCCACCAGTCCACCCGGGCGAGGATGCTCACGGGGACGCTGTAGATGCCCAGCAGGGGGAGTCCCGCGAGGGAGGCGCGGCGCAGGGTCCCCACCAGCAGGTCCACCAGCACCAGGCACCCGGCGCCGCCGACCAGCAGGATCGGCTGCACCCCGTCCAGCCCGGCCTCGGACGGCACCGGTGCCGAGTAGTCCTGGGCGGCGCCCGCGGCGCCGGCGAGCACCCGGAACGTGGCCGCGACGGTCTCCGGCGAGGGGACCACCGACCCGGCCAGCTGGTGGGCGCAGTAGCCGGTGGCCACCAGCAGCTGGACGACCGCCACCAGGCCGCGCGGGACCCGGGCGACCCGGAGCAGCGTCCCCCCGACGACCAGCAGCAGCGCCACCGCGACCAGGTGTCGCAGGTACGCGTCGGGCCGCTCGGTCAGGCCGGTCCACGCCAGTGTCGTGGCCAGGGTCGTGCCGGCGCCCACGGCCGTGACCGCGGCGGTGTGCAGGGCGCCCGGCACGGCTCCGCCCGCGGTCCCCGTCCTCGCGTCGCTCTTCACCGGCCCACCCTCGTCGGTGTGCCCTGGTGCCCGACCTCCTGCCACGCGGGGGCCAGGGGAGCCTGCGGTCGCAGGTCCACCGCCCGCCACCCCGCGGAGACCAGGGACCCGGCGGCGGCGTCGGTGGGGGAGACGGCCAGCGCCAGGGCGGCGCCGGAGCGTTGCTGGACCCGGCGCAGCGCGGGCACGTCCACGGCGTCGACCCGCCCGAGCACCGCGACCACCAGGCCGGAGTCGGGACCCTCGCCGGCCCAGCCGGTGGCCAGCGTCGGCGTCGCCGTCACCTCCAATCCCGCCAGCGCCTCCAGCAGGCGCGGGGTGGCCGCCCCCGGTCCCTGGTCGTGGAACCCGCCGGACTCGGGGCCGGAGGCCGTCGCGAGGCGGACGCCGTACCCCCGCTCGCCCAGGTGCCGGACGATCGAGGCGGCCGCGCTGATCGCGGCCTCGAACGTGGATCCGGGGCCGCGGCCGGTGTGCCGGTGGGCCCGGTTGTCGAGGAGCACCGTGGCGCGGGACTGCCAGGGCTGTTCCTCCCGTCGCACCATCAGCTCGCCGGCCCGGGCGGTGCTGCGCCAGTGCACCCGGCGCAGGTCGTCCCCGCGCCGGTACTCACGCACCGTCACGTCCTCCGCGCTCCCGGTCGCGAACGGCCGGGGCCGGTTCTCGCCCCCGCCGGACCAGGCGCCGGAGAGGGGGATGACCGGGAGGGGCACGGTACGGGGGGTGACCACCAGGGGCGTGGCCGAGTGGAACGTACGACGCTGCTCGACCAGGCCGAAGGGATCGGTGACCGCCGCGGTCATCGGACCGAGGGTGAAGTGGCCACGCACCTGCGAGCTGACCCGGTAGTGGGTCGTCCGGGTGGCGCGGCCCCACAGGCTCCCGAGGACGAACCGGGGAGCCGTCCCCAGCGCGTCGGGGAGTCGCTCGGTGAGCTGGAGGACCCCGGTGGGTCGACGAGCGTCGTTGGTCACCGCGAGGGAGACCAGGGCGGTGGTGCCGACCGGCACCACCTCCGGGTCGACCGTCCGCTCCAGCGAGAGCCGGTGGCGCATGCCCGAGACCATCAGGAGGGAGATGAGGGGCAGCGCCACCACGAGCACGCCGATCCTGGCCAGGGGGGCCTGGGCGAGCACCAGGGAGCAGGCCAGCGTCGTCAGGCCGGCCGCGAGGAACGCGCGGCCCCGCAGGGTCAGCCCGGCCAGGACGGTCCGCATCGGCTCAGGCGCGCGGTCGGGGCTCGGGGACCGGCACGGACTCGAGGACGTCGGCGAGCACGGCGTCGGTGCCGCGCCCCTGCATCGAGGCCTCGACGCCGGGGACGAGGCGGTGGGCGAGGACGGGCTGGGCCAGCTCACGCACGTCGTCGGGGAGGACGTAGTCGCGCCCCGCCATCGCAGCCATCGCCCTCGCCGCCCGGACCAGGTGAATGGTGGCGCGCGGGGAGGCGCCGAGCGCCAGCTCGGGTGAGCTGCGCGTGGCGGTCGCCAGGCCCACCACGTAGCGCAGGACCGGGTCGGAGACGTGGACCCGGGAGACGATGCCGATCAGCTTGCGCAGCTCGGGGCCGTCCGTGACGGGTTCCAGCTCGTCGAGCGGGTGGGCGGCGGTGTGGTGGGCGAGCATGTCCAGCTCGGCGTCGGGGACCGGGTAGCCCAGGGAGATCCGGGCGAGGAAGCGGTCCCGCTGTGCCTCGGGCAGCGCGTAGGTGCCCTCCATCTCGATCGGGTTCTGGGTCGCGATCACCATGAACGGCGAGTCGAGCCGGTGGGTGCGCCCGTCGACGGTGACCTGCCGCTCCTCCATGCACTCCAGCAGCGCGGACTGGGTCT
>CAZRKV010000110.1:0-5928 GCA_964600305.1 uncultured Nocardioides sp.
CATCGCCACCCGGTGGGCCTGGATGTGGTCGGGGTGGCCGTACCCCCCGAACTCGTCGTAGGTCACCAGCACCTGCGGTCGCACCTCGCGGATCACGGCGACGAGGTGGGAGGCGGCCTCGGTGAGGTCCGCACGCCAGAAGGCGTTGTCGTGGATGTCGTCGGCGGGGACGGCGTGGCCGTCGGGGTGCCACTTCATCCCCGAGTCGCGGTAGGTGCCGAACCCGCCGAGCCACCGGTGGTCGGTCACGCCGAGGACCTTCATCGCTTCGGCGATCTCGCCGCGGCGGTGCTCGCCGAGGCCGTCGTCGCGGTCGGCGGCGAGGTGCTCGAGCTCCGGCACCAGGATCTCGCCCATCTCACCGGCGGTGCAGGTGACCAGGGTGACGCCGCGGCCCTCGGCGACGTACCGCGCCATGGTGGCGCCGTTGCCGATCGACTCGTCGTCGGGATGGGCGTGGACGAGCAGCAGGCGCTGGTCGGGGGTCGGGGGCATGGTCCCGAGACTACTGCCGGCGCCGGTTGCGTCGGGGGGCGGCCGGGAGGTCCAGCGGCGCGACCGGCGGCTGCGCCTCCTCCGCGTCGAACCATCCCTCGTGGGCGTCGACCAGCAGCTCGAGCGCGACCGCCGGGGCGTCGGTGCGCACCGACCACTGGTGGTCCTCGTCGTCGTCCTCGCCGGCCAGCCGCTCGATCTCGACCGCGGCCTCGTAGCCGTCCGCGCGCAGCCGGGCCGCCACCTCCTCGGCGTCCGCGGATTCGAAGAAGATGCCTCGCACGGGCCCGATCCTAGGGGGCCCCGGAAGCCTCGTCCCGCTCCAGCACAGCACGCAGCTCCGGCAGGAACGGCCGGTCCGGCTCCAGCCAGTCCAGGTCCGCCAGCTCACCGGCCCGGACACAGCTCAGCCGGTCGTGCTCGGTGGGCGCCGGCTCGCCCGCGACGATGCGGGCGAGCGCCACTCGCAGGACGTGGTCCTCCCCGATCGGGGCCCGGGCGCCCAGCCAGCCGGTCACGGCCACGGTGCAGCCCAGCTCCTCGACCAGCTCGCGCACCAGGGCCTGCTCGGGGGTCTCCCGGTCCTCGACCTTGCCGCCCGGGAACTCCCACCGCCCGGCCGCGGCGGCGGGTCGGGTACGTCGCGCGGCGAGCACGGCGCCACCGCGCACCAGGGCACCACCGACCACCACGCGTCTCGACACGCGGTCGACCCTGCCACAACCGGCGGTGCACGGCGGATGGGCGTGGTTGGCTCGGACCATGGCAGGGACCACGGAGTGGGCAGGGTCGGCGGGGCCGCCGCCGGGGATCCACCTGCGACCGGCCGGCGAGCGCCCCGAGGAGGTCGAGGCGCTCGCCGACCTGTGCGGCGGCCGGGCGGGCGTGGGTGCCGTCCTGGACGACCTGGACCGCCGGCTGCACCGGGCGCCGCTGGGGCGGCTGGCCGGGCGCGCGGTGGACCGGGCCTGGGGCTTCGAGGCGGCCGACCGGCGTACCCGGCGCTGGTGGCCGCAGGGGGTCACCACGGCCACCGACGCCGTGCCGGGGGCGGTGCCCGGCGACCGGTCCGTGGTCGCGCTGTCCTGGTACTCCAGGGAGGTCGACGGCGTCCGGCACGGCTGCCGCGTCACCCTCTGCGACACCGCGGCCAGGCGCTACCGGCACGTGCTGGTCGTGGTGCCCCACCTGGACGGGGGCCGGTTGCGCCTGGAGCCCCTGCAGGTGCACGCGGGCGGCCTCGCGTGGGTCGGGCCGTGGCTGCACGTCGCAGCGACCGGACGCGGTTTCGCCAGCTGTCGGCTCGACGACCTGGTCCGGGTCCCCGACCACCAGCGCGCGGTCGCGCCGTACGGCTATCGCTACCTGCTGCCGGTCCGGGCATGGCACCGCAGCGAGGCGGACGAGGGGGTCGAGCGGCTGCGGCACTCGTTCCTGTCGGTGGACCGGTCCGGCTCTCCGCCCGCGCTCGTGGTCGGTGAGTACGGCCGGGGCCGGCAGACCACGCGGCTGGTCGGGTTCGCGCTCGACCTCGCCACGGGCGAACCGGTCCTCGGTGGCGACGGGCGGGCCCGACCGGTGTGGTCCGGGACCGGCGTGCCCGGGATGCAGGGGGTCGCGGTCGTGGACGGTCGCCACCACGTCACGACCTCGCACGGGCCCTGGACGCCCGGCTCGGTCCGCACCGGTCACCCGGGGGCCCTGCACCGCCACCGCTGGGCGACCCCGATGGGGCCCGAGGACCTCGACCACGACCCCGCGACCGGCCTGCTCTGGACCGTCACCGAGCACCCGCGGCGGAGGTGGCTGGTGGCGATGGCGGCAGCACGCTTCGCCGCTGCGGACACCTGAGCGGGCGGCAGATCAACGCGAGAGGTCAGCGGGAGGTCAGCGAGGGAGCTTGGCCAGCTGGCGGGACTGCACCACCAGCCGTCCCGCGGAGTCCCAGACCTCGCAGTCCTCCTCGAACATCCCGCCGGCGACGTTGCGGGTCAGGTGGCCGACCTGCAACCAGCCGGGGGCGGGCCTCGCGCGCACGTGGACGGTCAGCTCCAGCGTCGGGGCCCAGCCGGGCAGGCCCAGGTCGAAGGTCACCGGGGGCAGGGCGTCCGCGGCGAGGAGGAGCAGCAACGGGTCCGGCTCGCGGCCGTCGGACATCCGCAGCCACGCCTGGATCCGCCCGTCGCCGCTGGGGTCGCCCACCGCCCAGCCGGCCGTGGCCGGGTCCAGGCGCATGTCGAAGCGCGACGTCAGCGGGGCCGCACGCTTCATCTCCTCCGGCGCGTCCATCGACGACACGCACTGCTCGACCGGCGGGATGTCGGGACGGCGGGCCGTCGTGCGCACCTCCGCCGGCAGCCCGGACAGGTCTCCGTACGTCGCCAGACCGGTGGCGCGCACCTGGTCGTCCTGGAGCAGGTCGACGGCCAGCGTGGCCGTGCCGCGCCCGGCGCGCACCGTCCGGACCGCCACGGTGGCCGGGCCCGGGACCGCGGGACCGACGTAGTTGACCGCGAAGGTCAGGGGGTCGGGCTGGTCGGGGACGGTGTGGCGGATCGCGTTGCCCATCACCGCCAGCAGGTAGCCCCCGTTGATGCCGCCGCCGACGTGCCATCCCTCGCCCAGGTGGGCGGCGTACCGCCCGTCGTCGAGCGGGCGCACCTCGATCCCGAGGTCGAACTCATGCCCCATGGGCGGGGATCCTAGGCCGCAGCCGCCACCCGCGGCCGGCCAGGTCCGGCGGGACGCGGCGCCCGGGCCCGGGGTCCCAGTCCGCGGGCGGGGTGACGTCGTGCCGGGCGAGCACCGTGAGGGTCTCCTCGACCAGGGCCAGCGCAACGGGCTCCCCGGGACAGCGGTGGCCGGTGCGCACGTCTCCCCCGCCCTGGGGCACCAGCTGGTGGGCGCTGGGCTCCCAACCGTCGAACCGCTCCGGCCGGAAGCGGCCGGGATCGGTGTAGGTGTGTTCGTCGTGGTCGACCGCGGGGACGTCGAGCACGATCCGGTCACCGCGCCGGACCGGACATCCGTCCAGCTCCCCCTCCCGCCGTACCCGGCCGGCGAGGGCCGGCACGAAGGGGGTGCACCGGCGCACCTCCTGGGCGAAGGAGTGGCGGAGCTGCGCATCGTCGAGGAGCCGGTCCCGGAGCTCCGGGTGCGTGGAGAGGGCCCAGGCGGCCCAGGTGCCGAACCAGGCGACGGCGACGGTGGGGCGGACCAGGTTGAGCAGCTCGACCGCCGCGACGCGGACCGGGAGCCGCGGCTGGGAGAGGGCCACCTGGGCCAGCGCGGAGCGTGGCGGGGCGGGCAGCCGTCCACTCCGCGCGTTGCGGACCAGGCGACGGGCCCATCGTTCGGTGCGGTGGCGGGCGCGCCAGCCGGCGATCCACGCGGTGCCGGCGTACCCGAGGCCGTCGACGATGCGCGCCAGCTCCCGGGAGATCTCCACGGCGGCCCGACCCCGGGCCGGTGTCCCCGCCCAGGCCAGCACCGCCGTGCCGTACGCCGTCACCAGGGCGTCGTGCAGGTCCAGGTCGTCAGCGTGACCGGGCAGGTCCGCCAGCCGGTCGGCGACCTGCCTCCGCAGGTCCGCGACCTCGTCGTCCCCGAGCGCACCCAGCAGCCTGGCCTTGCGTTCCCGGTGCTCGGCATCGTCGAGCGACTGGACCCCGCCGCGCCCGAAGATGAGCCGGCCGATGGGCGCCGGCACGGCGTCCCGGCGCCGGACCAGGTCCTCGTCGTAGAAGGCACGTGACCCCGGCTCACCCCGCACGAGGAGGGTGCGGCGTCCGAGCATGCGGGCCGCCGTCGCCCACCGCCCCGGTGGCGTGGCCCGCCACCGGGCGGGGAGCGCGTGGTAGCCACGCCACCAGAGGCTGGCCCCGATCTCGGGCATCACCTCACTCAGTGGCGTCCGGGCTGTCGGCGTCGCTCCACCGCAGGACGGCGTCCACCCCGGTCCCGCCGGTCTGCTCCCGCGGGAGCACGCGGACACCGGCGTCGGTCGCGACCGCCGCGGCGAGCAGGACCCGGTCGGCCGGGAGCGCCCCGCTGGCGCCCACGTCGAGGCCGGCGTGGTCGGCCGGGTCGATGACCTGCCCGTCCAGCGCATCGAGGTCCAGCAGCAGCTCGGCGACCTGACCCTTGACCAGGGCGCCGACGACCTCCTGGATGCCGCGGGCGGCCAGCTCGCCGTCCCGCTCGTGGAGCCGGTCGACCAGCTCCTCGCCGGTCCGGGCCTCCAGCGCGTCGAGGTGCCGGGTGATCTCGTCCCACAGCGCCTCGTCGGAGGCCCCTGCGGCACGGCCACCGGACTCCACCTGCACGATCGGGACCTCGACCCCCTCGAGCGCGGACTCGACCTCGGTGCGGGCCCGGGGGTCGCCGGCCAGCAGGACGACGTCGGGCCGGTGGGACCGGATCCCGGAACGGACCTCCTCGGCGACGGCCTGGGCGTTGGCCTCCCACAGCTCCTCGGTGCCCCGCTGGTAGTGCTTGTGGCGCCAGCCACCGACCGGGACCTTGGTCAGCTGGAAGTCGTGGCCCTCCACCTCGGTCTCGTCCGCACCGGGAACGGCCAGGCCGCCGTGGAAGCCGATGTCGGCCCCCTGCTTGTCGGCGTTGACCAGGGCGAAGGGGTGCTGGCGGCCGGCCTGGTCGAGCCAGCCGTCCAGCGCCGGGAGCGCCGAGACCTCGGCCCGCTCCGGACGGGTGGTGGTGCCGGCCAGCGTCTGGTCGAGGACCACCGTCCCGCCGGCAGCGACCAGGGTGCGCCGGGCCTCCCCGCCGAAGTCCGGCCGCCGGCTCATCCGCTGCTCCAGCGTGGCCAGCAGGTCCGCGTCGACGTCGTGGCGCTCCAGCTCGTGGCGGATCGTGGTCCACCGGGCCTGCGCCTGCTGGTCGGCGTCCTCGGTGGTGTGCCCGACCTCGGTGTGGATGGTCACGTACGGGCCGGGGACGGCGTACACGTCCTTGATGGCGGTCAGCTGCATGTCACTCCTCTCGCGTCCGTGGTCCCCGTACCCCACGGCCGGGGTCGGCATGCCGGGGCCGCGGGCGGGGTAAGCGGACCCACATGCGCGTCGCCCTCGCCGTGAGGGCCGCCGTCGCTGCCGTGCTGGCGTGGTTGCTGGTGTGGCCGATGGGCGGCCTCGCGGACCAGTACCCCTACTACGCCCCGATGGGGGCGCTCGTGGTCGCCACCGCCACCGTGGCCTCGTCCTGGACCGAGTCGTGGCGCACCGCCCTCGCCATCGCCACCGGCGCGGCGATCGCGCTGCTGAGCGCGCCCCTGCCCGGGCTCCCCCAGCTGGTCGTGGTGATCGGCGTGGGGACCTGGGTCGGCACCGCGCAGCTCTTCGGGACCGCCTCCAGGTGGGTCCCGATCGTCGGCCTCTTCGTGATGATCTTCGGGGACGAGTCGCCGCTGGAGTA
>CAZRKV010000110.1:6028-8638 GCA_964600305.1 uncultured Nocardioides sp.
ATGGCCGGCACGGTGCGTCGCATCCTCCGGACGCTGGCGTGAGCGTCGTACCCGGCGTGTGAACCATCCCGCACCCTCGCTGTGGCGCGTCTCATGGTGTGGGGGACCGACGTGTGCCACGGTGGTGCGACATGTCTGCCCCACCCCAGGTCTGGTACGTCAGCTACGGCTCGAACATGTCCCGCGAGCGGCTGGCCTGCTACCTCGCCGGTGGTACGCCGCCGGGTGCGGCCCGCGGGTGCGTCGGGGCCCGCGACCCGCGGATGCCGGAGGAGGACGTCCCGGTCGTGCTGCCGGGCCGGCTCTACTTCGCCGGTGACTCCACCACGTGGGGCGGCGGGGTGGCCTTCTACGACCACGACACGCCCGGCCCCACCCCGGCCCGGGCGTACCGGATCACCGCCGGCCAGTTCGCCGACGTGGCCGCGCAGGAGATGCAGCGACTGCCCGACCCCGAGGACCCGCTCGAGGAGCTCGTGGTCGACGGGCTCGACGCGGGCCGGCACCACGCCGGCCCGGGCCACTACGAGACCCTGGTGGAGGTGGGTCGGCACGCCGGACTCCCGATGCTGACCTTCACCGCGCCGCACGGCCACGACGCGGTCGAGCACACCCAGCCCAGCGCCGCCTACCTGGCCATGCTCGCCGACGGGTTGCACCGCGCCCACGGGTGGGCGGCGGACCGGATCGAGGCCTACTTCTCCGCCGTGGCGCCGGATCGGGTGTCCGCCTGAGGCGCCCGGTCCCAGACGACGTCACCGTCGACCACCCGCGCGCCCTCGGCCGGCGGGTGCGGCACGAGGCGCCCGTCGGGCATCAGGTGGAGCACCTCGACCCCGTGCACGAGCACCGCGACGTCGGCGACCAGGCGTCGGTGGCACCGCCACCAGACCGCCTCGCTGCACATGATCGCGGTGGTCCGCTCCGCCGCCTCCTCCAGCAGCCGGGCCAGGGCCGCGCGGAACTCGTCGGTGCGCGTCCAGCCCGCGTAGCCGCGGAACTGCTCCACCCGCCACCAGGAGTCGGGGCTCGACTCCGCGGGCCGGCGGCGGCCCCCGAGCCGCTCCTCCCAGCGGTACCCGACGCCGTACGCCGGTAGCCAGGAGGGCAGCTCGTCGCGGGCCACCGCGGGGTTGCGGCGGCTCCCGGGGAAGCGGCGTACGTCGACCAGGTGCTCCACGCCCGCCCCGCGGAGCAGCCCGCCCAGCTGCTCCCGGTCGAGCGACCCGTGGCCCACGGTCAGCAACCGGGGCCCCGGCTCAGTAGCCACTGCGGTGCTCGCGGAGGTACTCCAGCAGGACCGCGGCGTTGTTGTGCTCCGGATCCCTGGCCCCGTGCAGCAGGGTCACGGTGTCGTGCTCGCGCAGCACCCGCTGCAGCTGCGGGACCGCGTCGTTGGTGTCCAGCTCCGTGCGGTAGCGCCGCCGGAATGCCTCGAACTTCCGGGGATCGTGCCCGAACCAGCGGCGCAGCTCGTCGCTGGGGGCGACGTGCTTGAACCAGTCGTCGAGGCGAGCCCGGTCCCGGGCCAGGCCGCGGGGCCAGAGCCGATCCACCAGCACCCGGTGGCCGTCGTCGCGCCGGGGCTCGTCACGGACGTTGCGCGTGCCCAGGGTGGTCATGACCGCGGCGTACCCGGCCCCGGCGAGGCGTGTGCAGCCAGGCGGTCCAGGGAGGCGTGCAGGCGCTCCACGGTGGTGTCCCGCGCTCGCGGCACCCGGCGCTCGTCGGCGAGCCGGGTCCAGTCGTAGGTGTGGGTCACCCTGGTGCGCCCGTCGGCGAGTGGCTCGAGCTCCCAGCGCCAGAGGTGCCCGGCGGGTGTCTCCCCGGGATCCGCGGGCCGCCAGGCGATCAACCGGCCCTCCTCGAACTCCACCACGTGGTTTTCCCGGACCATGCCCGGCCTGGTGAGCTCCATCGTGAACACCTCGCCGACGCCGTGGACCCGTTGGCCCTGCGGCGCTTCCGCGAGGTTGTCGTTGCCGTCCCACGCGGGCTGGCGGGCGGGGTCCGCGATCAGCTCGAAGATCTCCGCGGCGGGGGCGTCGATCTCCCGGCTCGCGCGCACGATCCGTGTCCCGTCGGTCGTCATGGATGGTCACGGTACGCCGCCCGCGTGGGGGTGGTCACCAACCGCCCGCCGCCTCTACCGTCTGCCCATGGACTCTCTCGGGACCGTGAACGAGTCGCTGGGCAGTCTCGAGGGCTGGCTGTGGAACTACATCGGGATGCCGGTGGTGGTCGCGGCAGCGCTCTACTTCACCACCCGGACCGGGGCCATGCAGGTCCGGATGGTGCCGGCGATGTTCAGCGCCATCGCGGAGCGCGCGCAGCGCGACGGCTCCGACCGGGCCACGTCGCTGTCGGCCTTCCAGGCCTTCATCGTGGCCGCGGCCGCCCGCGTCGGCACGGGGAACGTCGCCGGTGTGGCCGGCGCCATCTTCCTCGGCGGTCCGGGTGCCGTGGTGTGGATGTGGATCATGGCCCTGTTCACCAGCGCGGCCAGCTTCATCGAGTCGACGCTGGCGCAGCTGTACAAGTCGCGCGGGCACGACACCTACAAGGGCGGGCCGGCGTTCTACGTCCACCGGGGGCTGCGCAGCCGGAAGT
>CAZRKV010000111.1:0-8622 GCA_964600305.1 uncultured Nocardioides sp.
AAGCTGGGCGAGTCGGTGCTCTTCCCCAAGCGCCTCGGCGTCCCGGAGGAGCTGGCCAGCATGGTCGTCGAGCTCGCCACGAACTCCTACATGAACGCCGAGACGGTGCGCGTCGACGGCGGCATCCGGATGCCACCGAAGTAGCACCGACCGGCCCGGCATCAGGCCGGACCCGGGGGCGGCCGGCACGCCGGCGTGGCAGGATCGCCCCGTGCTCCACTCCCTCGCGGGCCGGGCGGAGAGCCCGATGCAGGCCCGGCTCCTCGCCCAGCTCCGCGACGACGGTCCGCTGTCGCGCGTCCAGCTGGCCGACAAACTGCAGGTCTCGCGCACGACCATCGCCGCCGAGGTCACCCGGCTGGCCGAGCTGGGGCTGGTGCAGGAGGTCGGCCGGGCGGCCTCGCGGGGCGGTCGTCGCTCGACCCTGGTCGACCTCGCCGACGACATCCGGTTCGTCGGCATCGCGATCGGGGCGACGGGCATCGCGGTCGGCGTCACCGACGGCCGCCTGGCGGTGCTCGGCACGCGGCGCCGCGACTGCGACATCCGCTCCGGGCCGGAGGTGGTGCTGGCCGCCGCCCTCGAGGAGGTCCGCGCGCTCCTCGGCGAGCACGGCGTGGAGCAGGTGCTCGGGGCCGGCGTCGGCGTCCCCGGCCCGGTCGACTTCCACCGGGGCATCTCCGTCTCCCCGCCGATCATGCCCGGCTGGGACGGCTACCCGGTCCGCGACGCGGTCTCCCGCGAGCTGGGGTGCCCGGTCGTGCTCGACAACGACGTCAACGTGCTGGCGGTGGGCGAGCAGCACTCCGGCGTCGCGCGCAGCGCCGAGGACTTCCTCTACGTCAAGATCGGCACCGGCATCGGGTGCGGCATCGTCGTGGAGGGCGAGCTCTACCGCGGCGTCGACGGCTGTGCCGGGGACATCGGCCACATCCGGGTCGAGGACTTCGGGCCGACCTGCGCGTGCGGCAACACCGGCTGCCTGGAGGCGTTCGCCGGGGGTGCTGCCCTGGCCCGGGACGCGACCGCGGCGGCGCGCGCCGGCCGTTCTCCCGTGCTGGCCGAGATCATCGAGGAGCGCGGCGAGGTGACCGCCGCGGACGTCGGCACCGCCGTCTCCCGGGGGGACGCCCAGGCCGTGCAGCTGATCCGCGACGCCGGACACCGCGTCGGCCAGGTGCTGGCCAGCCTGGTGTCGTTCTTCAACCCGGGCCTGATCGTCATCGGCGGCCGGGTCACCGGCCTGGGGCACGCCCTGCTCGCCGAGATCCGGGGGGTCACCTACCGTCGGTCCCTCCCGCTCGCGACCGGCAACCTGCCGATCGTGCTGAGCGAGCTCGGTGACGAGGGCGGCGTGATCGGCGCCGCCCGGATGATCAGCAGCTCGGTCTACGCGCCGTACGGAGGAGAACGCCCGTGACCCGACTCGTCGCCGGGGTGGACTCCTCCACCCAGTCGTGCAAGGTGGTGGTCCGCGAGGCCGAGTCCGGACGGCTGGTCCGGCAGGGCCGCGCCGCGCACCCCGAGTGCACCGAGGTCGACCCCGAGGCCTGGTGGGAGGCGCTGCAGGCCGCGATCGACGACGCCGGGGGCCTCGACGACGTCGCCGGCGTCGGCGTCGCCGGCCAGCAGCACGGCATGGTCGCCCTCGACGAGGCGGGCGAGGTGGTGCGACCCGCCCTGCTGTGGAACGACACCCGGTCCGCGCCGGACGCCACGGACCTGGTGGTCGAGCTCGGCGAGGGGGACGAGGCCGCGGGTCGTGCGGCCTGGGCCGAGGCCGTCGGCGTGGTGCCGGTCGCGTCGGTGACGGTCGCGAAGCTGCGCTGGCTGGCGCGCCGGGAGCCCGCCGCGGCGGCCCGGACCGCGGCGGTGTGCCTGCCCCACGACTGGTTGACCTGGCGGCTCTCCGGCGCCAGCGACCCGGCGTCGCTGACCACGGACCGCAGCGACGCCAGCGGCACCGGCTACTGGTCGTCCGGCACCGGTGGCTACCGCCCCGACCTGCTCCGGCTGGGCCTGGGTTCCGAGCCGTCGGTGCCCCGCGTGCTCGATCCCGACGAGACCGGTGGGGTGACGCCGGGCGGCGCGCTGCTCGGGCCGGGGATGGGCGACAACGCGGGAGCAGCCCTCGGCCTCGGGGCGGGGCCGGGGGACGTCGTGGTGTCGCTGGGCACCTCGGGGGTGGTCACCGCCGTCGCCGACACCCCCGCGGCCGACCCCTCCGGACTCGTGGCGGGCTTCGCCGACGCCACCGGACGCCACCTGCCCCTGGTCTGCACGCTCAACGCGGCCCGGGTCCTCGACGCCACCGCCCGCATGCTCGGCGTCGACCACGAGCGGCTGTCGGACCTGGCGTTGTCGGCGCCCCCGGGTGCCGGTGGCCTGGTGCTGGTGCCGTGGCTCGAGGGCGAGCGGACCCCCGACGTCCCCGACGCGACCGGCACCCTGGAGGGCCTCACCCTGGCCACCGCCGGCCCCGCCCACCTGGCGCGGGCCGCCGTCGAGGGGTTGCTCTGCGGACTCGCCGACGGGCTGGACGCGCTGGTCGCGCAGGGCGCCGAGCCGCGGCGGCTGCTGCTGATCGGCGGAGGTGCGGCCTCGCGGGCGGTCCGGGAGATCGCGCCGAGCATCCTCGGGTTCCCGGTGGTCGTCCCCGAGTCGGGGGAGTACGTCGCCGACGGCGCCGCCCGGCAGGCCGCCTGGGTGCTGGCTCCCGAGGGCGGGCCACCGGTCTGGACCGCCGGGTCGTCGGGCGCGCAGCGCTACGAGGCCGAGCCCACCCCGCAGGTGCGCCGGTGCTACGCCGAGGCCCGGGACCGGGCGGTGGCGCGCACGTACGCCGCCTCCTGACGCGTCGCGCACGTACGCCGCGTCCCGACGCGCCGCTCGCTGACCCGCCAGGGGTGCCGTCGCCGGTCCGAGCTACCGCACACTTTGTCCAGCAACTTGGGAAAGTCTGACGAGAACTTTTCACCGAATCCGGTGAAACCGCTTGTGGTCGGCGCGAGGCCTGATTAGTTTGTCCGGCACGTCAACAAATCCGTGACTCCCGTCACCGTCGATCGAGGTCCCTGTTGCGCGAGTCGAGCACCCCGCTGCGGGTCACCGCCGCGGCCGACCAGACGGCCCTGCGGCGGGCCCACCTCGGCCTGGTGCTGCGCTCGCTGCGGGACCACGGGCCCCGGTCCCGCTCCCGACTGGCGGGGGAGCTGGGCCTGACCCGGGCGACGGCGTCCAGCCTCGTGGGGGAGCTGGAGGAGCTCGGGCTGGTGCGCCCCGGCAACCGGGAGCGCGGCTCCGTGGGGCGGCCCGGCACCGCCGTGGAGCTGGTCGGTCGCCGGGTGTGCGGCCTCGGCGCCGAGGTCAACGTGGACCACGTCGCGGTGCTGGCCCTCGACCTCGCCGGCGAGGTCGTCGCCGAGGCCCGACGCGGCCTGGACACCCGCCGGCACGAGCCGGCGGAGGTGCTCGACGAGCTGGTCGACCTGGTGCTGGAGGTGCTGGCGCGGGGGGCCGCCGACGAGGTCGCCCCCGCCGCCCTGACCGTGGGGGTGGCGGGGCTGGTCGACGCCCGCGCCGACACGCTCACCCTCGCGCCCAACCTGGGGTGGCGCGACCTGCCGGTCGCCCGGATGGTGGCCGACCGGCTGGCGGCCGCCGGTCACCCCGACCTCCCCGTCGGCCTCGAGAACGAGGCCAACCTCGCCGCGACCGCCGAGATCGACCCGGTCGACGCCGACCGCTCCGAGATGGTGGTGCTCTTCGGCGAGGTCGGCGTCGGGGGCGGCGTCGTCGCGCACGGCCGGCTGCTGCGCGGCCGGCACGGCTGGGCGGGGGAGCTCGGACACATGATCGTCGACCCCCAGGGGCGGCGTTGCGGGTGTGGCCGCGTGGGCTGCTGGGAGACCGTGATCGGGCTCCGTGCGCTGCTCGACGCCGCGACCGACCCCGACGACCCGGTCCGCGACCCGTCGCTGACGCTCGAGGACCGGCTGGACCAGCTGGCCGGTCGCGCCCGACGGGGCGACACCCGCACCCTGGCGGCGCTGCACCAGGTCGGTGGCTGGCTGGGCACCGGCGCCTCGGCGCTCGTCAACGCGCTGGACCCGGGCGTGGTGGTGCTCAGCGGCTACTTCGCGGCCCTGGGCGAGTGGTTGCGCCCAGTGGTCGAGGACCAGCTCGACAGCGGGGTGCTCGCCCCGCAGGCGGGCGGCACCCGCGTGGTCTGCTCCACGCTCGGCCCGACCGCCGCGGTCCGCGGCGGCGCCCTCGTCTCGCTGGAGTCGGTGTTCACCGACCCGACCGTCGTCCCCGGAGCCGACCTGCTGGACGGAGCCCCCCGATGACCGATCCCGAGCCGCTGCTGCAGATGACCGGCATCGTCAAGCGCTTCCCCGGCGTGCTCGCGCTGGGCGGTGTCGACCTGGACGTCCGCGCGGGCGAGGTGCACTGCCTGCTCGGCCAGAACGGCGCCGGCAAGTCGACCCTGATCAAGGTGCTCTCCGCGGCCTACCAGCCCGACGAGGGCGAGATCACCTGGCAGGGCGAACGGGTGCGGCTGACCACCCCGGTGGCCGCGATGCGGCTCGGCATCGCGACGATCTACCAGGAGCTCGACCTGGTGCCGGGACTCACCGTCACCGAGAACATCTTCCTCGGCCACGAGCTCTCGCGGGGCGGCTTCACCAGCCGCGCCCGGGCCACGGAGCGCGCCCGTGAGCTGCTCGCCCACCTCGGGCACTCCGAGATCCGGCCCGGCCAGATGGTCGGCGACCTCTCGCCGGCCGGCCAGCAGGTGGTCAGCATGGCCCGGGCGCTCTCCCACGACACCCGGCTGCTGATCCTCGACGAGCCCTCCGCGGTGCTCGACCAGGAGGAGGTGCGCAACCTGTTCCGGGTCATCCGCGACCTCACCCGCGACGGCGTCGCGGTCGTCTACATCGCCCACCGGCTGGCGGAGATCCGCGAGGTCGGCGACCGGATCACCGTCCTCAAGGACGGCCGCTCCGTCGCGACCGGCCTGCCGGCCGAGGACACCCCGACCTCCGAGCTGATCCGGCTGATGACCGGCCGCTCCATCGAGTACGTCTTCCCGCCCCGGCCCGACACGCCGCGGGACCGGGGGGAGCCGGTGCTCGAGGTGCGCGGGCTCGCGGACGGCCGGCGCTTCCGCGACGTCGACCTCACCGTGCACGCCGGCGAGATCGTCGGGCTGGCCGGGTTGGTGGGAGCCGGGCGCTCGGAGATCCTGGAGACGCTGTACGGCGCCCGCCGGGCCACCGCGGGCACGGTCGCGGTGCGGGGCCGCAAGCTGCGCCGCGGCTCGGTGAACCGGGCCGTCGCCGCCGGGGTCGGCCTGTGCCCCGAGGAGCGCAAGAGCCAGGGGCTGCTGCTGGACCAGGCGGTCTACCGCAACATCACGCTCTCCACGCTGGGCCGCTTCGCGAAGGGCGGCTTCCTCGACAGCGGCGACGAGCGGCGGCAGGCCGACGAGGTCGCCACCTCGCTCGACGTCCGCCCCGCCGGGGTGGACCGGCCGACCCGCAACCTCTCCGGCGGCAACCAGCAGAAGGTCGTCCTGGCCCGCTGGCTGCTGCGGGAGTGCTCGGTGCTGCTGCTCGACGAGCCCACCCGCGGTGTCGACGTCGGGGCGCGCACCGAGATCTACGCCCTCGTCCGCCGGCTCGCCGACCAGGGCGTGGCCGTGGTGGTCGTCTCCAGCGAGATCGAGGAGGTCCTCGGCCTCTCCGACCGGGTGCTGGTCGTGCGCGAGGGAGAGGTGGTCCACGAGGGCCCGGCCACCGAGATCGACGAGTCCGGGGTCCTCGACCTCGTGATGGAAGGAGCGGTCGCATGAGCGAGACCCCCGCCACCGGCGTGACCACCGGCCGGGCGGCCGGCGGCGCGCCACCCCCGGGCAGCGGTCCGGAGGCCCCGGCCCGCGACGCGGAGCGCCCCGGTCTCCTCGGCCTGCTGCGCAGCAGCGTCGGCCACAACCTCGGGCTGGTCGCGGCCCTGGGGCTGCTGTGCCTCGTGGGCGCGGCCACCGCCGGCGACCGGTTCGTCGACCTCGACAACGTGATGACGATCCTGCGGAGCGCCGCGGTGATCGGGGTGGTCAGCATCGGGATGACCTTCGTCATCACCGGCGGCGGCATCGACCTCTCCGTCGGCGCCATCGTGGCGCTGTCCTCGGTCTGGTGCACCACGGTGGCCACGCAGACCATGGCCAACGAGCAGCACTGGCTGGTGATGGCGGGCGCCGCGGTCCTGGTCGGAGCCGGCTGCGGCCTGGTCAACGGGATCCTGGTCGCCTACGGCGGGGTCGCCCCCTTCATCGCCACGCTCGCGATGCTCGCCAGCGCACGCGGCCTGGCCGAGATCATCTCCGACCGCCGCACGCAGATCGTGAGCGTCCCCGGCCTCCGCGACGCCCTGGCCGGCGACGTGCTCGGTGTCCCCGTGCTGGTGTGGATCTTCGCGCTCGTCGCGGCGGTCGGCTGGGTGCTGCTCAACCGCACCACCTTCGGGCGGCGGACCCTCGCCGTCGGCGGGAACCCGGAGGCCGCCCGGCTCGCCGGCATCAGCGTCCGGCGCCACACCGTGCTGCTCTACGTGGTCGTCGGCGTCTGCTGCGGCATCGCCGCGATCATGCTGGTCTCGCGCACCAACACCGGCACCTCCACCCACGGGCTGCTCTACGAGCTCGACGCGATCGCCG
The DNA here is from genome assembly GCA_964600305.1 of uncultured Nocardioides sp. Taxonomy (GTDB): domain Bacteria; phylum Actinomycetota; class Actinomycetes; order Propionibacteriales; family Nocardioidaceae; genus Nocardioides. The sequence continues at coordinate 6,725 of CAZRKV010000111.1, forward strand.
CGGTCGTCATCGGCGGCACCCTGCTCTCCGGCGGCCGGGGCACCATCGTCGGCACCGTCTTCGGAGTGCTGATCTTCATCACCCTCTCGAACGTGTTCACGCTCAACAACCTGTCGAGCTCGGCCCAGGCCGTCGTCAAGGGCCTGATCATCGTCCTCGCCGTGCTGCTGCAGCAGCGGCTGGCGCGACGCCCCGACAGCAGCTGACCGCGACCCGACCCGATCGACCCGGGCCCGGCGCCGCCGGACCCGTCCTGCCACCGCACCACCCCAGAAGGAGCACCACCATGAAGTCACAGCGCCCCCGTTCCCTCCGCCCCCTGGGCCGGCTCGGCGCCGGCCTCGTCGCCGGCATCTCGGTGCTGGCGATCGCCGGCTGCACCAGCAACGCCCCCGCCTCCAGCAGCGAGTCGGGCGGCGGCACCTCCGAGGCCGAGGCGGGCTCGAACGACGAGGCCGGCGACACCGTCACCATCGGCTTCTCCGCGCCGGCCGCCGACCACGGCTGGATGGCGGCGATCACCAACGCCGCGGAGGCCGAGGCAGAGAAGTACGAGGACATCGACCTGCAGCTCGCGGAGGGCACCAACGACGTCAACCAGCAGATCAGCCAGGTCGAGACCTTCATCAACGACGGCGTGGACGCCATCGTGCTGCTGCCGTTCGACGGCGCCGCGATGACCCCGGTCGCGCTCAAGGCGATGGAGGCCGGCATCACGGTGGTCAACGTCGACCGCGAGTTCAACGACCCCAACGCCGCGCGCTCCACCGTGCTGGGTGACAACTACGGCATGGGCGTCTCGGCCGGGCAGTACGTCTGCGAGCAGGCCGGCGAGAACAGCGACGCCGTCGTCGCCGAGATCGCCGGCATCGACTCGCTCCCGCTCACCCAGGACCGCAGCCAGGGCTTCAAGGACGCCCTCGGCGAGTGCGGCCTGGACGTGGACAACCGCGTCGCCGCCGAGTTCACGGTGGAGAGCGGCGAGCAGGCCGCGTCCAACCTGCTGCAGGCCGCCCCGCAGATCGACTACCTGTGGAACCACGACGACGACCAGGGCGTGGGCGTCATGGCCGCCATCGAGAACGCCGGCCGCGACGAGTTCACCATGATCGGTGGCGCCGGCTCGGCCAACGCGATGCGCGAGATCCAGTCCGGTGACAGCGTGCTCAAGGCGACCGTCATCTACCCCTCCACCCAGGGCGCCGACGGGATCAAGCTCGCCCGGCTGATCGCCCAGGACAAGGCGATGGACGACCTGGTCGAGAACACCGTGCCGCGCATGGTGCAGCTCTACGCGCCGGTGGTGACCGAGGAGAACGTCGACGACTACATCGACTCCGCCTTCGAGTCCTGAGCCCGGTACGGCGCCGTGCGCGGCGCCGTACCCCGCAACCGTCCGTCACGACACCCGGGACCCCTGCGCCCCTCGGGGGGGCGCAGGGGGCACCCTCCAGCAAGGATCGAGGTCCCAGATGACCGAGCAGAAGGCCACCCTCGGGGTGGGGATGATCGGCCACTCCTTCATGGGCGCCGCCCACTCCCAGGCCTGGCGCACCGCCCACCGCTTCTTCGACCTCCCGCTGCAGCCGCGGATGCGCGTGGTGTGCGGCCGGGACCCCGACCGGGTGTCGGCCGCGGCCGACCGGCTGGGCTGGGAGGACGGCGCCACCGCGTGGCAGCAGGTGCTCGAGCGCGACGACGTCGACCTGGTCGACGTGTGCACGCCGGGTGACTCCCACGCCGAGATCGCGCTCGCGGCGCTGGCGGCCGGCAAGCACGTGCTCTGCGAGAAGCCGCTGGCCAACACCGTCGCGGCGGCCGAGGCGATGGCCGCCGCCGCGGACCGGGCCGCCGCACAGGGGGTCCGGGCGATGGTGGGCTTCACCTATCGCCGGGTC
>CAZRKV010000112.1:0-8548 GCA_964600305.1 uncultured Nocardioides sp.
GTTCAGGGCCAGGGTGACGAGGTCCACGTTGCCGGTGCGCTCGCCGTGGCCGAAGAGACAGCCCTCCACGCGGTCCGCCCCCGCCATCAGCGCCAGCTCGGTCGCCGCGACCGCCGTACCCCGGTCGGGGTGCGGGTGGAGGCTGATAGCGGAGTGCTCCCGACGGGTCAGCCCGCGGGAGAAGTACTCGATCTGGTCGGCATAGGTGTTCGGGGTCGACATCTCGACCGTGGCCGGCAGGTTCAGGATGATCTCGCGGCCCGCCTCGGGCTGCCACACGTCCGAGACCGCCTCGCACACGTCCAGGGCGAAGTCGGTGTCGCTCTGGGTGAAGATCTCCGGGGAGTACTGGTAGCCGAACTCGCAGTCACCCAGCAGCTCCTCGGCGTACTTCACCACCATCTCGGTGCCCCGGGTGGCGATCGAGCGGCACTCGTCCGGCGTCACGTCGAAGACCACCCGCTGGAACAGCGGTGCGGTGGCGTTGTAGAGGTGCACCGTGGCGCTGTCGGCCCCGACGAGCGACTGCACCGTGCGCTCGATCAGGTCCTCGCGCGCCTGGGTGAGCACCGAGATCCGCACGTCGTCGGGGATCCGGTCCTCGGTGATCAGCTGGCGCACGAAGTCGAAGTCGGTCTGGCTGGCGCTCGGGAAGCCGACCTCGATCTCCTTGTACCCCAGCTCCACGAGCAGCTCGAACATCCGCAGCTTGCGGACCGGCGTCATCGGGTCGATCAGCGCCTGGTTGCCGTCGCGCAGGTCCGTGGGCAGCCAGCGTGGGGCCTTCGTGATCTTCTGGGTGGGCCAGGTCCGGTCGGGCAGGTCGACCGGGACGAACGGGGTGTAGCGGTGGGCCGGCATCCCGCTGGCGCGCTGCTGGTTGGCGGTGTTGCTCAGGGGCGTTCGGAACGTCATGGGGAGGGCTCCTCCGGGGATCGGTGCGGATGGGCGCCGGACGGCATCACACTCTCCGCAGCGGGGAGGCCCGGCCTACTGGGCCCCGCTGCGGCAACGAAGGAGCAGGTTGCTGCGCACCATGACGGCCTCACCCTACCACCCGGGCCGGGAGGGCCCCCTACCATCGCCCCATGGCAACCGTGCTCCTGGTCCACCACTCCCCCAGCCGCAGCCTGGCGCAGCTGGTCGACCGGCTGCGTGCCGGCGCCACCGACGACGCGATCGAGGGGGTCGACCTGGTCGTGCGGCCGGCGTTGGAGGCCACCGCCGACGACGTGCTCGCCGCCGACGGCTACCTGCTCGCCACCCCGGCGAACTTCGGCTACATGTCCGGCGCCCTCAAGCACTTCTTCGACTCGACCTTCCTCCAGGTCGGCGGGGCGCTCGACGACCGGGGTGGCGCCGGCGAGGAGGGGGCCGGGGAGACGGCGAAGCGTCCCTTCGGGCTGCTCGTCCACGGCCGCTACGACACCACCGGCGCGGTCCGCGCCGTGCTCTCCATCACCGGCGCCCTGGGCTGGCGCCAGGCCGCGGAGGTCCTCGAGGTGATGGGGGAGGTGAGCGAGGCCGACCGGGAGGCGGCCTACGAGCTGGGCGGTACGATCAGCGCACTGCTGGCCGAGTGAGCCGCTGACACGAGGGAGGGTGCCGTGGCCGTCGTCCGCCGTGCGCCCGGCCCGGTCGCCGCCGTCCTCGTGGGCCTGCTGCTCGGCGCCTGCAGCCCCGACGCGGAGGGCCAGGGCAGCGATCCCGACCCCGAGCAGGTGGACGCGGTGGAGGTGCCCGAGCTCGGCGCCTGCCGCGAGCTGGTCCCCGCCGACGTGGAGGAGCCGGCGAACGCCACCCGCACCGTCGACTGCTCCGAGCCCCACACCGCCGAGACCTTCGCGGTCGGCACCCTCCCCGAGGAGCTGCACGGGGAGGAGTACGACGGCCGGCGGCTCGGCGAGTTCGCCTACCACGAGTGCACCGACCGGTTCGAGAAGTTCCTCGGCGCCGACGAGAGCACGGTGATGCGCAGCATCCTGGGCTGGGCCTGGTTCCGCCCCTCCGAGGAGGCGTGGGACGAGGGCGCCCGCTGGTACCGGTGCGACGTCGTCGGCGGCGGGGAGGACACCGGGGAGTACCTCGAGCTCCCCGAGACCGCCGAGGGCCTGCTCTCGCCCCCGCCCAAGGACCGGTGGATGGCGTGCGCGGTGGGGCCGACCGTCGCGGGCTCGGAGAAGGTGCCCTGCTCCGAGCCGCACGAGTGGCGCGCGGTCACCACGATCAAGGTCGGTGACGACGACGAGGAGTACCCCGGTGACCGGGTCGTGGAGGTCACCACCCGGGACTTCTGCTCGGACTCGGTGGGGGCGTGGCTGAACTACCCGCTGGACTACGAGTTCGGCTACACCTGGTTCCACGAGCCGGAGTGGAAGGCCGGGAACCGGCGGTCGGTCTGCTGGGCGAGGACCGAGCAGTGAGGTCCGGCGGCGCGGCGCTGCGGCGGCTGGCGGCCGCTGCGGCGGCGTGCGTGGCCCTCGCCGCCTGCAGCGGTGGGACCGGCGGCGAGCCGGACGGCCGGGCCGACGAGGAGCCGTCCGGCGCCGCGACCGCGAGCGGTCCGCCGCCCGCCCCCGAGGTCGGCGAGTGCCGCCGACTCTCCTACGACCAGGCGCTCGCCAGCACCGACGAGGAGGACCCAGTCAGGTGCGGGAGCCGGCACACCGCGCGCACGTTCCACGTGGGGCGCCTCGACGCCCTGGTGGAGGGCCACCTGCTCGCCGTCGACTCCGACCGGGTCCAGGACCGCCTCGCCGAGGTCTGTCCCCGTCGGCTCGGGGGCTACCTCGAGGCCTCCCCCGAACAGCTGCGGCTGAGCATGTTCCGCGCGGTGTGGTTCAGCCCCTCGCTGGAGGACGCCGACGCCGGGGCGGACTGGTACCGCTGCGACGTCGTGGCCGTGGCCGGCGAGGAGCGCCTGCTGCCCCTGGACCGCCCGCTGCCCGGGGCCCTCGACCGGCCCGCCGGACGCGACCGGTACGGCATCTGCGGCACCGCGGACCCCGGTGCCGAGGACTTCCAGCGGGTGGCCTGTGCCCGCCAGCACAGCTGGCGCGCGATCGAGGTCGTCGACATCGGCGGCGGGCAGTGGCCCGGGCGGGAGCAGGTCCGGGCCGTGGGGCAGGGGCCGTGCGAGGCGGCGGCCGAAGAGGCCGCCGAGGACCCCCTGGAGTTCTCGTGGAGCTACGAGTGGCCCACGCGGGAACGCTGGCGCGCCGGCATCCGGCACGGCCTGTGCTGGGTGCCCACCTCCTGACCGGGCTGGGAGCCCAGGCCGGATCGGGCTAGAAGCCCAGGCGACGCAGCTGCTTCGGGTCGCGCTGCCAGTCCTTGGCGACCTTGACGTGCAGGTCGAGGAAGACCGGCGTGCCCAGCATCGCCTCGATCTGCTTGCGGGCGTCCGCGCCGACCTGGCGCAGGCGGGCACCACCCCGGCCGATCACGATCCCCTTCTGCGACGACCGCTCGACGAACACGTTCGCGTGGATGTCGAGCAGCGGCCGGTCCTCGGGCCGGCCCTCGCGCAGCCCCATCTCCTCGACCACCACCGCGATGGAGTGCGGGAGCTCGTCGCGCACCCCCTCCAGCGCGGCCTCCCGGACCAGCTCGGCGACGATGGCTTCCTCGGGGGTGTCGGTCAGCTCGCCGTCCGGGTACAGCGCCGGTCCCTCGGGCAACAGGCCCATCAGGAGGTCGGCCAGCAGCTCCACCTGGTCGCCGGCCACCGCCGAGACCGGCACGATCTCGGCCCAGTCGGTGCCGGTCGCGCGGCCCAGCTCCTCGATCGCCAGGAGGTGCTCGCCGATCCGCTGCGGGGAGGCCAGGTCGGTCTTCGTGGCGACCGCGACCTTCGTCGTACGCCGGACCTTGGCCAGCTCCTCGACCAGGAACCGGTCCCCCGGCCCGATCCGCTCGTCGGCGGGGAAGCACACCGCCACGACGTCCACCTCCGACCAGGTGCTGCGGACCAGGTCGTTGAGCCGCTCCCCCAACAGGGTGCGAGGTCGGTGCAGGCCCGGGGTGTCGACCAGGATCAGCTGGCCGTCGTCGCGGTGCAGGATGCCACGCACCACGGTGCGCGTCGTCTGGGGCCGCGAGCTGGTGATCGCCACCTTGGTGCCCACCAGGGCGTTGGTGAGGGTGGACTTGCCGGCGTTGGGCCGTCCGACGAAGGAGACGAACCCGCTGACGAAGCCCTCGCCGCGCGGACCGGTCATCGTTCGCCCTCCTCGCGGGCCGCGTCGTAGTCGGCCCAGATCTGCTCGTCGGTCTTGCCGGCCGCCTTCCCTGCCCGCCAGATCGGTCCGGGGTCGACCGAGCGGGGCTGCCGCTTCTGTCCGCGCCAGTAGCCCATCACGTCGTACCGGTCGCTGGGCAGCCGCACCTCGCGCATCAGGTGCTTGCGGATGGCGCGCATCTGGGCGGACTCACCGGCCATCCAGAAGTAACCGGGCCCGTCGGGCCACACGATCTCCTCCACCACCCGGGCCAGGGCGCTGCGGGCCTCGCCCGGTGGGTCCAGCCAGGTGACGTCGGCACCGTCGGGCAGGTAGTGGGCGAGGTCGTCGGGCACCTCGACCCAGGCCCGCACCGGCACCCGCCCGGCGACCTCCTCGGTGATCCGGGCGATCGCGGGCACGGCCGTCAGGTCCCCGACCAGCAGCAGCCACGCCGCGTCGTCGGGCATCGCGAAGGAGCCCTTCGGCTCGCTGACGGTGACGGCGTCGCCGACGCAGTCGCCGCTGGCCCACTCGGTGACCAGCCCCTCGGCGTGGAGGACCACGTCGAGCACCAGCTCGGAGCCGTCCCAGGAGCGGACCGTGTAGTACCGGGCCTGGTACTGGCCGGGGACCACCAGGGCGACCCACTCGTCCGGCGTGCCGGTGCTGGTGAACCCGGCCAGTCCGGGACCGCCCAGGACCAGCCGCACCAGGTGGGCCGACACCGGTTCCCGACGCAGGACCTCGGCGGTGTACTGGCGGGCTCGGGTGCTCACCGGGTCAGGCTATCCGAGCCTCCCTCGCTCAGAAGGTGTGGCGCATCGGGTAGCCGCTGCGCCCGTCCCCGGTGGTGCGGGTCGCGAGCGCGTGGTGCAGCTGGATCTCGTTGCGCTCGAACCCCAGGCGCGACCCGGCCATGTACAACCCCCACACCCGGGCGGTGCCCTCCCCCACCTCGGCCACGCACGCGTCCCAGTTCTCGACCAGGTTGCGGCACCACCCGGCGAGGGTGCGCGCGTAGTGCCACCGCAGGTTCTCGGTGTGCTGGATCTCCAGGCCGGCGTCCTGGGCGGCGGTCACGATCCGCCCCGACCCGGTCAGCTCCCCGTCCGGGAAGACGTAGCGGTCGATGAAGGCCCCGGTGGCCTGGCGCCGGTTGTGCGGACGGGTGATGCAGTGGTTGAGCAAGCGCCCCTCCGGCCGCAACCGGTCCCGGAGCGCGGCGAAGTACGCCGGGTAGTTGCGCACCCCGATGTGCTCGGTCAGCCCGATCGAGCTGACCGCGTCGAACCCGGACTCGACCACGTCGCGGTAGTCGGCGTGGCGCACCTCCGCCAGGTCACCGAGCCCGTCGCGGTCGATCGCCTCCTTCGCCCAGTCGGCCTGGGCGCGCGACAGGGTCACCCCGAGCGCCCGGACGCCGTACTCCCGGGCCGCGAAGCGGACCATGCCGCCCCAGCCGCACCCGACGTCGAGGAGGCGCTGGCCGGGGCGCAGGTCGAGCTTGCGGCAGATCAGGTCGTACTTGGCGGCCTGGGCCTCCTCCAGGGTGGCGTCCTCGCGCTCGAACAGCGCACAGGTGTAGGTCATCGACTCGCCCAGCACCATCTCGTAGAACCGGTTGGACACGTCGTAGTGGTGGCCGACCACCTCGGCGTCCCGGGCCATCGAGTGCCGCAACCCCTCCACCGCACGCCGCCAGCGGGGCAGGTGCTCCTGCCGGGGCACCGGCGGCATCCGCAGGTGGGACAGCCCCAGGCCGCGCAGCAGCCGCACCGCCTCGCTGGGGCTGGGGCTGCGGAACCGCATCTGGTTCAGCAGCAGGGTGAGGGCGTCGTAGGGGTCCCCGGGGTGCACCCCGTGCAGGTCGAGGTCCCCCATCACGTAGGCCCGCGCCATCCCCAGGTCGCCCGGGGCGGTCATCACGTAGGACAGGCCCCGCTCGTTCTTCAGCTCCAGGGCGATCGGGGCGTCCTCGGGCCCGGTCGCGCTGCCGTCGTAGGCCGTGAAGCGCAGCGGGATGCCCCCGAGCATCAGGGTCTCCAGCGCCTCGCTGATGCTGATCGTCCCGGTCATTGCCGTTGCACCGCCTTGTCGTAGAGGGTCGTGAGCCGTCCGTCGGGGTCGTAGCGCTGCTTGACGCGCTCGAGGTTCGCCCCGTCGTAGAGGTCGTCGAAGGTGTCCCGGTCGTAGAACGCCTCGGAGTACAGCGACTTGTGGCCGCCCAGCTCGTGGACGCGGCGCTCGATCGCCCGGTTGCGCGGCGCCCGGGACGCCTCGGCCCCCACCGGCACCGTGCCCCAGAAGCCGACGTTGACGTAGGTGGTCCCGGGGCGCAGTGGGTAGGTGGGCCATGGCGACCGGGTGGTCGCCCCGGTCGAGGCCCGCAGCCGCAGCGGGCAAAGCCACACCGGCCGCATCCCGACGTGCTCGTCGAACCAGTCGAGGAACTCGGGCAACGCGTCGGCCGGCACCTCGACGTCCTGGATCACCCGCTCCCGCTGCGGCCGCCCCGCGGCGCGGTCGATCCGGTCGACCACGCCGTGGCGCCGGTCGAGCGCGACCAGCCGGTGGTAGACGTCGGAGCGCCGCCACCGTCGGGGCCAGAGCCGGCGGACCCGCGGGTCCTGCAGGCCGAAGGCCCCGGAGCACCAGAACCAGTCGGTGTCCCACCGCCAGAGGTAGTCGTGCATGGTCAGCCGGTCGGCGTCCCGCTCGCGGATCGAGCGGTAGTAGCCCTGCGGGCCGGTGTAGTCCGACGTACCCCCGGGCGGCCCGTCGTCCCACTGGGCCAGCGTCAGGTAGGCCTCACCGGGCTCGAAGGCGACCCCGTCGACGGCGTCGACCCGGCGACCGGCCCACGCCCCGGTCGCCACCACCTCCTCGACCGCCGCCATCAGGTCCTTCACCTGCTCGAACCGCACGTGGCGCAGCGAGACGTGCCCGGGCACCGGCTCGAGCTCGATGCGCAGCCGGGTCGCGTAGCCGAGCGAGCCGTAGGAGTTCGGGAAGGTGCGGAAGAGGTCGTCGGTGTCACCACCCGGACGGGCCGTGACCACCTCCCCCGCCCCCGTGAGCACGTCCATCTCCAGCACCGACTCGTGCGGCAGCCCGTTGCGGAAGGAGGTGGACTCGATGCCCAGGCCGGTGACCGCCCCGCCGAGGGTGATCGTCCGCAGCTGCGGCACCACCAGCGGGATCAGGCCGTGCGGGAGGGTCGCCGCCACCAGGTCCTCGTAGGTGCACATGCCCTGCACGTCCGCGGTCCGGGCGTCCGGGTCGACCTCGATCACGCCCGTGAGGCCACCCACGTCCAGGCCCCGGGCCACGTCGTCGCGGGGGCGGAACAGGTTGGAGGTCGGCTTGGCCAGTCGGACCGGGGCGTCCGCGGGCAGGGCACGGTACGACGCGAGCAGTCTCTCGACGGCTCCCGCATGCTCCCTCCAGGCCTGCGACGACGCCATGGCTGCACCCTACAAGCGCGGCGCCCCGCCCGGTACCGTGCCCGCGGAGGTGCCCCGCCGGCGGCTCAGGAGTGGACCGACTGGACGACCTCGCCGCGCGGGTCCCCCAGGTGCAACGGCACGCCCGCGCCCGCGAAGTCCCGGAGCACCACCAGGTCGTCGGTGTCCGGCACCGTCGACTCCCCGAGGACCACCGCGGCCTCCGCCCCCCGGGACCCCGAGGACACCGCCATCGCCACGCAGACCTGCAGCGCGGTGAGTCGCAACGAGGGCAGGTCGACCGTCGCGCCGGCGTAGGTGCGACCGTTCTCGTCGCGGATCGCGGCTCCCTGCGCCGCACCGGCACGGGCTCGGGTGGTACGGGCGAGGGTGAGGAGCTTGCGGTCCTCGGCGGGGAGCGGGTCAGGCATGGCGCTCAGCGTAGTGCGGGCGGTCGGAGCCGGCGGGCCCCTGCCCGTCCCCGTCCTGCCCGGCCCCGTCGTGCCCGGCCCCGTCCGGCCCGGTCCCGGTCCCGTCCTCCCCGACCGGCTCGGCCTCGTCGGAGGCGGGCTCCGGGATGCTGATCAGGACGGTGCCGATCCGGTTGCGGCGCCCGGTCGGCTCCTCGGCCTGCAGGCGCAGGCCGTCGACCTCGACCACCGAGCCCGGGATCGGCACCTTGCCCAGGTGCTTGGCCATCAGGCCGCCCACCGAGTCGACGTCCTCGTCCTCGATCTCGACGCCCACCAGGTCGTCGAGGTCGTTGATGGAGAACCGGGAGGAGACCCGCACCGGCCCCCCGGGCAGCCGCTCGGCCTCGCTCTCCTCGTCGTACTCGTCGGTGATCTCGCCGACGATCTCCTCGAGGATGTCCTCGATGGT
>CAZRKV010000113.1:0-4660 GCA_964600305.1 uncultured Nocardioides sp.
GAGGCCGTAGATCTGGATGAACTCCCAGCCCAGCTCGTCCTGCACCCGCGCCACGGTGCTGGTCGGCGGCGGCGCACCCGCGACGATGATCCGGACCCGGTCGCGTCCGGGGATCTCGCCGTCCCAGTCCTCGGCGGCGTCGAGGATGGCCGCCACGACCGCCGGCGCCGCGCACATCACGGTCACGCCGTGCTTCTCCACCCGGCGCAGGATCTCGGCGCCGTCGATCTTGCGGATCACGACCTGCGGCACCCCGAGCCCGGTCATCGCGAACGGCATCCCCCACCCGTTGGCGTGGAACATCGGCAGCGTGTGCAGGTAGACGTCCCGGTCCGAGACCCCGGCGTGCATCGCGAAGGTGGTGGCGTTGACCCAGGTGTTGCGGTGGGTGATCTGGACACCCTTGGGGCGGGCGGTGGTGCCGGAGGTGTAGTTGATCGTGGCGGTGGCGTTCTCGTCCGGCTCCCACGGCTGGGGCTCGGCCCCCTCGGGGGCGTAGAGGTCGGAGTCCTCACCGAGCACGAAGCGGTGCTCGGCGGTGACGTCGGCCAGCGCCTCGTCGATCTCGGGGTCGACGTAGAGCACCCGGGCCCCGGAGTGCTCCACGATGTAGGACACCTCGTCGGGGCGCAGCCGGAAGTTGATCGGGACCAGCACCCGGCCGTAGCCGGCGACGCCGAAGAACGAGGTCAGCAGCCGCGCGCTGTTGTGGCTGACCACCGCGACGCGCTCGCCGACCCCGACGCCCAGCTCGTCCAGCTTGGCGGCCTGGCGACGCGCGAGCGCGGCCACCTCGCGGTAGGTCAGGTCGCCCAGCGACGGGGCGGGCTGCATCGGCTCGTCCACCACGCCCAGCCGGTCGGCGTAGACCTGTTCGGCCCGGTCGATGAAGTCGGAGATGCTGAACGGAACGATCATCGTGCGTGACTCCCCTCACTGTTCTCCCCCTCACTCTGCCACGCGGCCGCGGCCGGGAAACCGAGGGGACGGCGCCGGCGCGACGGACGGTGTCGCGCTCGCGACGGGCGGACACGCCTGCTGGATGAGAACGCTCTCATCCGGTTCTCACCCCCACCCCACGACGGTGGTGCACGCTGGATCCATGGCCACGTTCTGGAAGGTGATGCTGGGGCTGGCGCTGGTGCTGCCGGTGACCGCGTACGTCGCCGGCACGCTCGTCGCGTCCTCCGGGGAGGCCCCGCGCGACCTGAGCCCCGTCGTCATCGAGGACTCGCCCACCCAGACGCCGAGCCCGGACCGTCGGGACCCCGCGGACCGGGACCGCCCCGAGCGCTCCGAGCGCCCCCAGCGGGACGACCCGGACGATCGGGACGGCACCGGGCGCGTGGAGGTGGTCACGCCGCCGCCCGCCCGCATCGACGATGAGGACCGGGAGGACGATGACGACGACGATGACGAACCGGACGACGACTCCGACGACGGATCCAGCGACGACTCGGACGACGACTGAGCGGATCCGGCTGGCGGCGACCTCGGTCCGTGCCCGGATCACGTTCGTCATCGCGGTCCTCACCACGCTCGCGATGGCCACGGCCGGGGTCATCGTCTACAGCCTCGAGTCCGCCCGCATCGAGCGCCAGGTGCGCGGACAGGTCGACCAGGAGGTCCTGGAGTTCCGCACGCTGCAGCGGCAGGGGATCGACCCGGAGACCGGTGAGCCGTTCACCGATGCCGACACGCTGCTGCGCACGTTCCTGGCGCGCAACGTCCCGGACGACGACGAGATGCTCGTGGCCTACGCCGGGGGCACGCCGGAGAACCGCACCCGCAACCGGTACGGCGAGGAGGTGCTGCAGGAGACCGACTACCGGGAGGCGGTCGCGGACCTGCTCGAGGAGGGCGGCTCGACCGAGATCGACAGCGCGACGTACGGCGAGGTCTGGGTGACCGTCGTACCGGTGCAGAGCAGCACGGGGGGTGGGGCCCTGGCGATCGTGAACTTCCTGGACGACGAGCACGTGGAGCTCAACCGGACGATGCGCACGTTCACGATCGTCGCGCTGCTCTCGCTGGGGCTGATCCTGCTCCTGGGCACGATCCAGGCCGGCCGGCTCCTCGCGCCCCTGCGGACGCTGCGGGAGACCACGCAGGAGATCACGGCCACCGACCTGTCCCGACGGATCCCCGAGGTCGGCAACGACGACATCACGGCGCTGACCCGGACGATCAACGGCATGCTGGACCGGCTGGAGGCGGGGTTCTCCTCGCAACGTCAGTTCCTCGACGACGCCGGCCACGAGCTGCGCACGCCGCTGACGGTGCTCTCGGGCCACCTGGAGCTGGTCGACGCCGACGACCCCGAGGACGTGGAGCAGACGCGCCGCCTGCTGCTCGACGAGGTCGACCGGATGTCACGCCTGGTCCAGGACCTGATCCTGCTCGCGAAGAGCGAGCGCCCGGACTTCCTGGCGATCCGTCCCGTCGACGTCAGCGCCCTCACCGACGACGTGCTCGCGAAGGCGCTGGCGCTCGGGGACCGGGACTGGGGCCTCGACGAGAGCGTCGACGTCCAGGTCCCGGTGGACGAGCAACGGATCACCCAGGCCGTGCTCCAGCTCGCCGACAACGCCGTCAAGCACACCGACCCGGGCGCCCCGATCCGGCTCGGCGCGGCCGTGGACGGTGGGGCCCTCCGGCTGTGGGTGCGCGACTCCGGGGACGGCGTCCGCGAGGAGGACCAGGGCCGGATCTTCGAGCGGTTCGGACGCTCCGGGGTCCGGCACGGCGACGAGGGCTTCGGGCTCGGGCTCTCGATCGTCCACGCCATCGCCAGCGCCCACGGCGGTTCGGTGCGCGTGGACGGGGAGCACCCGCACGGAGCCCGGTTCACCATCGTCCTGCCGCTCCGGCACGAACTGCACGAGGAGGAGCCATGGCACGCATCCTGATCGTCGAGGACGAGGAGCGGATCTCCTCCTTCGTCGCCAAGGGCCTGCGGGCGGAGGGCCACCAGACGACCGTGGTGGCCGACGGGAACGACGGGCTGGACGAGGCGCTCTCGGGCGACTTCGACCTCGCCGTGCTGGACATCGGGCTCCCGGGCCTGTCGGGCTTCGAGGTGCTCGAGCAGCTCCGGGCGCAAGGGTCCCGGATGCCGGTCATCGTGCTGACCGCGCGGGACTCGGTCACCGACACGGTCAGTGCGCTCGAGGGTGGTGCCGACGACTACATGCCCAAGCCGTTCCGCTTCGCCGAGCTGCTGGCCCGCGTCCGGCTGCGACTGCGCCAGGGCGGAGCACAGGGGGACGGGACCCCGGACTCGCTGGAGGCCGGCGGGGTCCACCTCGACCTGCGGACCCGGCAGGCCACGGTCGGGGACCGGCGGCTGGACCTGTCGGCCCGCGAGTTCACCCTCGCCGAGATCTTCATGCTCAACGCCGGCCAGGTCCTCTCCCGCGAACAGCTGCTCGACCACGTGTGGGGCTACGACTTCGACCCGGGGTCGAACGTGGTCGACGTCTACGTGGGCTACCTGCGCAAGAAGTTCGGCGCCGGGGCGATCACCACCGTGCGCGGGATGGGGTACCGGTTCAACCCCTGACGCGGAACCCGGCCAGCCGGCTGCGCGGGAGCCGCTCGAGCACCGCACCGAGGGCCTCGACGACCTCGGCGGGCTCCGGGCGGCCCTCGGGCCTGCGATCCAGGGCCGCCCGGGCGACCTCGACCACCTCGGGCGCGGCCCGGCCGGTGAGGTCGGCCGCCGGTGAGACCAGCTGGGGGTGGCGTTCGGCCGGGTCGTCCGCGTCGGGGTCGCCGTCGGGGAAGGGCCGCTCGCCGGTGATCGACTCGTGCAGGATCGCCCCGAGCCCCCAGACGTCGCTGGCCGGGTCCGGGACGCCCCAGGGTCCACCCGGGTCGCACTGCTCGGGCGCCATGTAGCGGTCGGTCCCGATCCCGGCGCCCACCGTCGCCGCCTCCTCGACCGGGCGGGCCAGGGAGAAGTCGATCAGGCGGGCCGGCGACCCCATGATCACGTTGCTGGGCTTGATGTCGAGGTGCACCAGGCCCCGTTCCCTGAAGAAGTGCAGGGCCGTGGCGACGTCCACGACGAGGGGCAGGTACTGCTGCTCCTCCAGCGGGCCGTACCTCCGGACGAGGCTGGACAGGCGGGGCCCGTCGACGTGCTCCATCACCAGGTGCGGACGAGGGCCCTCGACGTCGTGGCGCAACCAGCGGACCACCACCGGGTGGTTGGCCCGCTGCAGCGCGTCGACCTCGCGCCGGAGTCCGCGTGGGCCGGAGTCGTCGTCGAGCCGCGAGGGCCGGAGCACCTTCACCACCACGGGCCCGTAGGTGACCCGGTCGAAGGCCAGGAAGGCCTCGTACGCCGCACCGCCGCCGAGCCGCCGCATCGCGGTCAGCTCGGCGGTGATCGCGTCGCCCTCGGACAGGCCCCAGCTCCTGGGATCCCTCTCCTCGTGCGTCATCGACGTCCTCACCCGCGCGAGTCGTCGCGGGACTGGTCGCGGCTGATGTCACGGGAGACGTCCCGCGACTGGTCCTGCACCTGGCTGCGGGCCTGCTGCTCCCGGGGCTGCCGGGGGGTCGTGGTCCGGGCCTCACGCGAGACGTCCCGGGACACGACCGACTGGTCGCGCGAGACCTGGTCCCTCGAGACCTGGTCCCTCGAGACCTGGTC
>CAZRKV010000113.1:4760-8412 GCA_964600305.1 uncultured Nocardioides sp.
CGCGAGGCATCCCTGGACCGATCCCTGGAGGTGTCGCGCGAGGTGTCCTTCCTCGACCGGTCGTTGGTGTCGTCGTCATCGTCGTCGTCGACCACCACCAGCTCGGCGGCGTCGTCCTCGCGCTTGGTCGCGGCGTCCTCGCCGGCGCTCAGTGCCGGGGCCTGCATCGCGAGCAGGCCCAGCGACACGAGGGCGGCCAGGCCCACGGCGCTCCGGTTGAGCAGCTTCTTCCGGGCGGGCGTCACGTGGTTCATGTCGGCTCCTCGGAACCTCGGGGTGGGCTCTCGGCCCCTGACACCCACGAGTATGCGCAGCTCCGGTGAGGTGCGGGTGAGTCGCGGATGAGACCCCTCTCATCCGGTCCGGGCCAGGGCCGGCCGGTGGGCGCAGCAGGGATCGAACCTGCGACCACCTCGTTGTAAGCGAGGTGCTCTACCGCTGAGCTATACGCCCCGGGTGCAGCGGGCACAGGGTAGCCGTCGCAGCACGCGCGGGCCCCGGGTGGGGGACGGACGGGTCCGGACATGAGTTGAGCCGCTGGCGTCTCGGGTCACCAGCGGCTCAACACCCCCATCATGCAACACCCCTCCAAACGCGTGGGTGGAGAACGGCGAAATCAGCGATCCAGGATCGCCATCGGTCTAGACCGCGGCGTGCAGCTGGCGCAGGTGCTCGTCGAGGTCGCGGCCCTGGGGCAGGGAGTTGTGCACCGACCAGCGCACGAGCCCCTCCCGGTCCACGACGTACGAGGACCGCAGCGGGCAGCCACGGCGCTCGTCGAGGACGCCGTACGCCCGCGCGACCTCGCCGTGCGGCCAGAAGTCGGACAGCAGCGGGAAGTTCAACCCGTCGGTGTCGGCGAACGTGCGCAGGGCGTACATCGGGTCGCAGGAGATGGCGAGCACCTCGGTGTCGAAGGTGAGGAACTCCGCCAGGCGATCCCGGATGCCGGCCATCTCGCCGCTGCAGACACCCGAGAAGGCGAACGGGTAGAACACCAGCGCCACGGCCTTGCGGCCGCGGTACGACGAGAGCGTCACGTCCTGGCCGAACTGGTCCCGGAGGGTGAAGTCCGGGGCCTGCTCCCCCAGCGTGGGACCGTCGCCCACCACCTGATCGACACCGGTCATGTCGCCATCCTTCCAGCCCGGTCGCCGGGTGCCGCCGTCAGTCCGCGGACAGCTCCCGCTTGAGCAGCTTGCCGGTGGCGTTGCGCGGCAGCTCGTCGAGGAAGTGGATCTCCCGCGGCACCTTGTAGCGCGCCAGCCGCGCCTTGACCCAGTCCTTGAGGTCGTCCTCGCCGACCCCGCTGCCGGCCTCGGCCACGACGTAGGCACGCAGCCGCGTGCCGAAGTCCCCGTCGTCGACGCCGATGGCCGCCACCTCGACCACGGCTTCGTGCCGGGCCAGGCAGTCCTCGACCTCCTGCGGGAAGACGTTCTCGCCGCCGGACACGATCATCTCGTCGTCGCGGCCCTCGACGTGGAGCCGCCCCTGCTCGTCGAACCGCCCCACGTCACCGCTGGCCATCAGCTGGTCGACGACCTCCTTGCCGCCGCCACCGGTGTAGCCCTCGAAGAGCTGGTCGTTGCCCACGAAGATCCGGCCGGACTCGCCCTGGGGCACCTCGCGGCCGTCCTCGTCCAGGATGCGTACGACGGTCGCGTGGGGCGGCTTGCCCGCCGACGAGGGGGCCACCCTCAGATCCTCCGGGGTCGCGATGCTGGCCCAGGCCACCTCGGTCGAGCCGTAGATGTTGTAGAGGTGGTCGCCGAACCGGTCCATCCACGCCAGGGCGAGGTCGCCCGGCAGGGCCGAGCCCGAGGCCGCCACCACCCGGAGGCTGGACAGGGAGTACCGGTCCAGGGTCTCCTCGGGCAGCTGGAGGATCCGCTGCAGCATCACCGGGATCACCACGGCCGACTCGCACCGGTGCTCCGTGACCGCCTCGAGGAAGCCCTCGGGGTCGAACCGGCGGCGCAGCACCATCGTGGACCCCAGCAGCATGGCCAGCGCCATGTGGGCGAAGCCCCACGTGTGGAAGAGCGGGGCGGCGACGTGGGTGCGCCACCCGGCCCGCAGCGGCATCCGGGACAGCAGCGACACCGCCGCCGCGATGCCGGCCTCCTTGCGCGGAGCGCCCTTCGGCGCCCCGGTGGTGCCGGAGGTGAGGATCACGATCCGCCCGTGGCGTCGCGGGGGGTCCAGCTCGGCATCCGAACCGGTGGCGACCAGCCCGTCGACGGTGGGCCCGTCGGCCTCGCCCTCGGTCCACGCGACCACGCGGTCGACGTCCTCGGCGTCGGCGAGGAGGGAGGTGAACTCCTCGTCGTGGATGACGACTCGAGGCCGCTCACGCCCGAGCACCTCCACCAGCTGCGGGCCGGCGAACGCGGTGTTGAGGTAGAGCACGTCGGCACCGATCTTGGCGACGGCGACGGTGGCCTCGACGAAGCCCCGGTGGTTGCGGCACATGATCGCCACCGCATCGCCCTCCCCGACCCCGCGCGCCTGCAGCTGCCGGGCCAGGGCGTTGCTGCGCAGGTGGAGCTCCTGCCACGTCAGGCTGCCGAGCTCGTCGACGAGCGCGGTCCCGTGGGGGTCGCGCACCGCCAGCGAGGCGAAGCCGCCGGCGGGACCGGTCCCCCACGCCACCAGGGTGCGGGCCAGGCGCACCAGGACCGACGGGGAGTACAGGCGGATGATGCCGGCCCTGCCGAGCACCCGGGCACCGGTGGCCGCGTCCGAGACAACCCCCACGGCTCAGGCCGGCGTCTTCGGGGCGACCAGCTGGGTCGCCGCCCAGTCGGCGCTGACGACCGCCGAGGTGGTGCGGGCGAGGCCGGCCACCGGGGCCGCCTCGGCGATGTCCGCGGCGTCGACGGAGTTCGGGCGGCCGACCTTGGGCGTCAGCAGCCAGATGGCGCCGCCCCCGACCAGGTCGGTCAGTGCATCGACCAGGCCGTCGACCAGGTCCCCGTCGTCGGTGCGCCACCACAGCACGACGGCGTCCACCACGTCCCCGTAGTCACCATCGACCATGTCCGCCCCGAGGAAGTCCTCGATCGCGGTGCGGAGCCCGTCGTCCGTGTCGTCGTCCCACCCCAGCTCCTGGACCACCATGCCGGGCTTGAGGCCCAGCTTGTGACCCACGTCGTCGGACTGGCCGGATGCCCCGGACGATGCTGCCTGGGTGGACCCGCCACCCGCGGTCGATGTCACTGACTCCTCCTGAACGTGTCTGTGCGGGACCCCGCGCTCGCGGGGATGTGCCAAGTCCACCGGAGGAGGGCTCGGCTGCGCAACCCTGCGGCCGTCGGGGCGTGCCGCCCCCGGCGTACCCGTCGGTAGATTTCGTCGCCCCTCCGGGCGTGCAACGATGGCGATGTGAGCGACGACGTAACCAACCCCCGAACCACACGTGCCGTCATCCACGAGGGCCTGCCGACGCAGCTCCCCGACATCGACCCCGACGAGACCAACGACTGGATCGCCTCGTTCGACCAGATGCTCGAGGCACGGGGCCGGGAACGTGCCCGCTACATCATGCTCCGGTTGCTGGAGCGCTCACGCGAGTCGCAGGTGGGCGTGCCCGCGCTGCGCAGCACCGACTACATCAACACCATCCCGCCCGAGCGCGAGCCGTGGTTCC
>CAZRKV010000114.1:0-8367 GCA_964600305.1 uncultured Nocardioides sp.
GCTCCTGGCACCACCACCGCGCCCACGACCCCACCTACCGCACCAAGCACACCCCAGACGGCGACCTCAGGTTCCACCGACGAACCTGATCAGCCCGCTCCGCAAGCCCTGTCCGGCCCGAGCGCCACCCCGCCCCGATGCGGGGTCGACCGCCGCTTTTTGCTACTGTTTCCGTGCACTCGTCCGGGTGGCGGAATTGGCAGACGCGCTAGCTTGAGGTGCTAGTGCCCGTATTAGGGCGTGGGGGTTCAAGTCCCCCCTCGGACACCCAAGACCCCGGGGATGACCTGGGGCCGCCTTCTCTGGCGAGACGCCAGGAGCCTCATCCACTGCTGGCCGGAGGCAGCGCCGTGCACACGCAGGCCTTGTTGCCGTCCTGGTCGGCGATGACGGTGTACGACGGCGCCTGGCTGTCGTCGACGACGACCCCGCCGGCCGCCACGGCGGCGGCGACACGACCCTCAGCGACCTCGGGCGGCACCCACACGTCGAGGTGGAACCGCTGACGCGGGGGTTCGTGCTCGTCGGTCTCCTGGAACCACAGGACCGGCAGGCGTCCCGTGGTGTCCCGGACATCGACGTCCACCGTCCCGAGTCCCCGCGCTTCGGGCTTCCCGGTGAGCAGGGCCGCCCACACCGGGGCGATCGTCGCGGCGTGCGCCGTGTCGAGGGCGATCTCGATGGTGGTGATCGAGGCCGGCTCGGCGTCGACACCCTGCTCCTGCGCGATCTCGCTGATGCGCCGCGCGAGGTCGACGTCCCGCTGGGTCACCCACTCCACGGCATGTTCGGTGCCTTGCTCGTCCCGGAGGATGGCGTCGTCGCTGACCAGCTTGAGGTCGACGTACCCGTTCCCCATCGTCACCAGCGGATGGTGGTCCAGCGCGTGGCCGGCCTCGCCCACGGCTGCCACGAGCCGGACGGCGGCCCCGAAGTCGCCGACCGCGAAGGTGGCATGGAGGCCTTGGCCCAGCTTGCGCCAGTCGGTCAGGTCGGCCGCGGCGATCTGGGACTCCGTGAGCATGTCCATGGTGCGCAACCTACTCGCAGAAGGCGTGCACCGTGAGCCCCTGATCGGCGCCCCCGAACAGCTGCTCCAGGGCACTCCCGACCAGCCTCGGCCCGCCGTAGGTCGGAGCCACGTCATCGCCGACGGTGGCGACCACGTGCCCGGGGATCGCGTCCGTCGGGGCCGTGCCCACCCAGCAGTCGTGCTCCTCGATGTACCACCGGGCTGAACCCTTGGCCGGGGGCCGGATCTCCATCGCCTGCATCTGGGTGCTCCGGCTGGGGGGAGGGAGCGCCGTGGTGCTGACCGCATGACCCACGAAACCGGCAGCGACCATCATGCTCCCGAGGAGGGCGGGCTGGCGGTCAAGAAGCTGGCAGGTGTCATGGGGGCTCTGCCCAGCACAACGAGGCGGGCGCCGTCGCGGTACGCGACTACAGTTGCTGCATGACTGGATTCGCCGAGCTCGACGAGGACCGGTGCCGGGAACTCCTGGCCTCCGCCGACGTGGGCCGGGTCGGCCTGTGCACCAGCGAGGGCCCCTACGTGCTCCCGGTGAACTACGCGCTCGTGGACGAGGCGATCGTCTTCCGGACCTCCCCCTACAGCGTGCTGGGCAGCCACGCGTGGGGCACCCGCCTGGCCTTCGAGGTGGACGGCCTCGACCACGACCGCCGCGTCGGGTGGAGCGTGCTCGCCCGCGGCCACGCGGAGATGATCGACGACGAGCAGGACCTGGCCGACGTCCGGGCCCTCGGCGACCCGGCCCCGTGGGCGCCCGGGCAGCGCATCCTCTACGTCCGGCTGGCGTGGGAGGAGCTGACCGGGCGCACGGTGGGACCGGCCTGATGGCACCACCCCCCGGTCCGCCCTCCGGGAAGCGGGTCCACAGCGAGGAGATCACCTTCACCGGCACCGCCGGTGTCGAGCTCGCCGGCACCCTGGACCGGCCCCGGAAGGACCCCGAGGCGTACGCCGTGCTGGCGCACTGCTTCACCGGGGGCCGCGAGCACCCGGCCACCCGGCGGATCGCCCGGCACCTGGCCGCTCGTGGCCTGGGGGTGCTGCGCTTCGACTTCACCGGTCTGGGCGACTCCGGTGGCCGGTTCGGGTCCGCCACCTTCTCGGACGACGTCGCCGACCTGGTGCGTGCGGCGGACTGGCTCCGGGAGCACCACCGTGCGCCGTCGCTGATGCTGGGCCACTCCCTGGGCGGGGCCGCCGTGCTGGCCGCCGCGAGCGACGTACCCGAGGTCGGGGCGGTCGTGACCGTGGCCGCCCCGGACGATCCCGCCCACGTGACGCACCTGTTCGCCGGGGTGCTCGACCAGGTGGCGGCCGAGGGCTCCGCCGAGGTGGTCCTGGCCGGCCAGCGCCTGCGGATCACGCGTGACTTCATCGACGACCTCAGGGAGCGCCGCCCGATGCGGTCCGCGGCGGACCTGGGACGGCCGCTGTTGCTGCTGCACTCCCCCGACGACGAGCTGGTCGGCATCGAGAACGCCAACGGGATCTACCGCGCGGCACGACACCCCAAGTCCTTCGTGTGCCTCGACGGCGCCGATCACCTGCTCACCGCCCCCGCGCATGCCCGCCGCGTCGCCCAGCTGGTCGCGGCGTGGGCCGACCCCTACCTGCCCGAGGCCTTCACCCCGGAGGTCGACGGGGACGTGGGACCATGACCGCCATGGACGAGACCCCCCGCCTCGACCCGGCCGACGAGGTCGTCGACATCTGCCGGGACCTGATTCGGATCGACACCACCAACTACGGCGACTCCTCCGGCCCCGGGGAGCGCAAGGCCGCCGAGCACGTCGCGACGCTGCTCGACGACGTGGGCCTCACCCCACGCATCCACGAGGCAGCGCCGGGACGCGCGTGCGTCGTGACCCGCTGGGACGGGGCCGGGGCGGGGTCGGACCGCGACCCGTTGCTGCTGCACGGACACCTCGACGTGGTGCCCGCGGCGGCGGAGGACTGGCAGGTCCACCCGTTCTCCGGAGAGATCCTCGACGGCTACCTGTGGGGCCGCGGTGCGGTCGACATGAAGGACTTCGACGCGATGCTGCTGTCCGTGGTGCGGGCTCGCACCCGTGAGGGCCGCCTCCCCGACCGGCCGATCGTCCTCTGCTTCACCGCCGACGAGGAGGCCGGCGGCCACCTGGGGGGCCAGCACCTGGTGGAGCACCACCCCGACGAGATCGCCGACTGCACCGAGGCGGTCGGCGAGGTCGGCGGCTTCAGCACCACCGTCCGCGGCACCCGGTTCTACCTGATCGAGGCCGCTGAGAAGGGCATGGCGTGGATGCGGCTGCGGGCCCGCGGCCAGGCCGGCCACGCCTCGATGGTCAACCACGAGAACGCCGTCACCGAGCTGGCCGCCGCCGTGGCGCGGATCGGGTCCCACCAGTGGCCGGTACGGCTCACGCCCGCGATGGAGGTGCTCCTGGCGTCGGTCGGTGAGCTCGCCGGCACCGAGGCGACGCCGGGGAACGCCGTCGAGCTGGTCGAGGAGTTCGGCCCCGCGGCCCGGATGCTCGGGGCGGTGATCCGCAACACCACCAACCCGACCATGCTCGACGCCGGGTACAAGCTGAACGTCATCCCCTCGGAGGCGACCGCCCACGTCGACGGCCGGTTCCTCCCCGGCTACGAGGACGAGTTCTTCGCGACCCTCGACCAGCTCTGCGGCCCGCACGTCGATTACGAGTTCGTCAGCCACCAGCAGCCCTGGGAGTCGCCGTTCGAGGGCCGCATCGTCGACGCCATGACCCAGTCCCTGCTCGAGGAGGACCCGGACGCCAGGGTGGCGCCGTTCCTGATGAGCGGGGGCACCGACGCCAAGTGGTTCCGCAAGCTCGGCATGGACTCCTACGGCTTCGCGCCCCTCCAGCTGCCCGGCGACCTGGACTTCACGGCGCTCTTCCACGGCGTCGACGAACGGGTCCCGGTCGACGCCCTGAAGTTCGGTGCCCATGTCTTCGACAGGTTCCTCGACCGGGTCTGAGTGCCACCGCCGGGTGGCGCTGGCCGCGGTCGCACTGCTGCTCGGCGCCTGTTCGCCTGACCCGGGCGAGCCGTCGTCCTCGCCGACCGCTCCCCCGTCGTCGCCCACGAGCCCGGCCACCACCTCACCGCCCACCACGGCGGCGGACCCACCCCGACTCGCGGACCTCCGGCCGGAGGTCACCGTCAGGACGGTCCGCCACCTCGCCGGACGGATCGGTCCCCGCATGGCCACCGGAGCCGCGCACCGGCGCGCCGCCGACTGGGTGGCCGCACGACTCGCGGACCACGGGTACGACGTCACGCGGCCCCGGTTCCGCGTCCCCGCCGGCACCTCCTGGGGCGTCCCCGTCCCGGCCGGCGCTTCGGAGAACGTGGTGGCGACGACCCCGGGGCTCGAGCCCGGGGACCCGTACCTGCTGCTGGGCGCCCACCTCGACTCGGTGCCGCAGTCCCCCGGGGCCGAGGACAACGCGTCCGGCGTGGGTGCGCTCCTGGCGGTGGGCGAGGCGCTGCGGGCGCGGGAGGGGCGGCTCCCGGTCGTGCTGGTGGCCTTCGGAGCCGAGGAGCCGCGGGGCCCCGGGGACGACGACCACCACTACGGCAGCCGGCACCACGTGGCCGCGATGTCACCGGCCGAGCGCCGCTCCCTGCGCGGCATGGTCTCGCTCGACCGGGTCGGGGTGGGAGCGGTGCTGCCGGTGTGCGACGCCGGCCGGGGCACCGGGGTGCGGGACGAGCTGCTGCAGGCCGCCCGACGGGCCGGGGTCGAGGCGGAGCAGTGCACCGGCAACCGGGCCAGTGACCACTGGTCGTTCGTGCGCGACGGCCTGCCCGCCGCCCGCCTGGGCAGCACCTCCTACGCCGGGTACCACAGCCCCGGCGACGTGCCGGCCGTGGTCGAGCCGGACCAGCTGGCGCGGGCCGCGCGGACCGCCCTCGCCTGGGTCATCGGTCCCCGCGACTCCTGACCGGCACCGAGCTGCTGCTGCGCACGTCGTCCAGGATCGCCCGCGCCTCCGGGCCCCGCACGGGCCGCGGGGCGAACGTCGCGGCATCCAGCCGGTACGGCAGCAGCCGGTACGACGCGATCCGGTCACCGTCGAAGTCCACGCGCAGCACCACCCCCTCCATCGTCTCGGCCATGAAGTCCATGTCGAAGACGAAGTTGCCCAGGGAGTGGGCGACCAGGGTGTCGCCGTACCGATCCAGGCCCTGGACCCAGTGCGGGTGGCCACCGACGACCAGGTCGGCCCCGGCCCGCGCCAGCCGTCGCGCCACCCGGCGCTGGACCGGCTCCGGCTCGTGGGTGTACTGCCTGCCCCAGTGCGGGAGGACCACCACCACGTCGGCTCGTTCCTGCGCGCGTCGTACCTGTCGCTCCACCCGTTGCAGGTCCCGGTCGACGAGGGGGCCGGTCCGCGGCGGCATCCGCACCGACAGGGCGCCGGCACGTTGCCGCGTGGCACGCGGGGTCTCCCCGATCGCGTTGAAGCCCAGGAAGGCGAACCGCACCCCCGCGTGCTCCACGACCGCCGGCCGGGCGGCCGCCCGGACGTCCCGTCCCGCCCCGAACGGGGCCACCGGACTGCGGCGCAACCGGCGCACGGTGGCCAGGAGCGCCTCCTCCTCGTAGTCGCCCACGTGGTTGTTGGCCAGGGAGAGGGCGTCGAACCCGGCCTCGGCCAGCAGTGGTACGACGCCCGGGTCGGCCGCGAAGGAGTCCCCGCCCTGCTGCGGGCTCCCGGCGGTGGACAGCGTGCTCTCCAGGGTGCCCACGGCGAGGTCGGCCGCCGCCAGCCGGCGGGAGAAGGGGGCCAGCGCCGCGCGGGCGTCGAGGACCCCGCGGCCCAGCATGAGGTCGCCGGTCACCAGCAGCGTGGTCCGCGGGGCCTCGTCCTGCTCCGCGGTCCCCGAGGGAGTCGGGCCCTCCGCCGCCGGGGGCGAGGAGGTGGGGGCCGCCGGGTCTGGGTCGAGGGACGGGTCGGAGCAGCCCGCGGAGAGCAGGACGCAGGCCGTGACCACCGCGCGGACCAGCACCGCCGGGTGACGCATGCCTCCATGATGCACCCGGCGAAACGGCCGATCCTCGGTTGCAGATGCCGGTCGTCCGTGCCATGTTCGACAGGCTGTCAAGAAGTCCTGGACCCGAGCCGAGAGGGTAGAAACGTGACCGATTCACCTCCCGAACAGGTCGACGAGGGGTTGATCAAGAACCATGGGGCCGGCGGGGTGCACCCGGCGGTCTTCTGGCCGGCCATGATCATCCTCGTGGCCGCCTGCGTCGCAGGTATCGGGTTCCCCAGCGCCACCGAAGCAGCGCTCTCGGCGATCCAGACCAACATCGTCGGCGGCTTCGGCTGGTACTACGTGCTCATCGTCGCCGGCTTCGTGGCCTTCTCCCTGTGGATGGGGCTGAGCCGGTTCGGCGACATCACGCTCGGTGACGACGACGAGGTGCCCGAGTTCAGCCTGATGGCCTGGTTCGCGATGCTGTTCGCCGCCGGCATGGGCATCGGCCTGGTCTTCTGGGGTGCCGCGGAGCCACTGACCTTCGCCTTCTCCGACATCAAGCCCGGGATGGACGCGGAGGGCGCCGACCTGGCACAGAAGGCCATGGCCCAGGTGTTCCTGCACTGGGGCTTCCACGCCTGGGCGATCTACGTCATCGTCGGTCTGGCCGTCGCCTACACCGTGCACCGCCGCAAGCGCCCGATCTCGATCCGCTGGGCCCTCGAGCCGCTGCTGGGCGACCGCGTCCACGGCTGGATCGGTGACCTGGTCGACACCATCGCCGTCGTCGGCACCGTGGTCGGCGTCGCCACCTCCCTCGGACTCGGTGTCACCCAGATCTCGGCCGGCCTCGTCCACCTCGGGTTCTTCGCGGAGGCCACCGACACCCTGCTCGTGGTCCTGATCGTCCTGATCACCCTGGTTGCGGTGGTCTCCGTCGTCACCGGCGTCGAGAAGGGCATCAAGTGGCTCTCCAACACCAACCTGGTGCTGGCGGGCGTGTTCCTGCTCGCGATCCTGGTGCTGGGGCCGACCCTGTTCCTGCTGCGTGAGTGGGTGCAGAACCTCGGCGTCTACCTGCGCGACGTGATCCCGCTGACCTTCAGCACCAACGCCTGGTCCGGCGAGGCCGGCCAGGCCTGGCAGGGGGCCTGGACGACCTTCTACTGGGGCTGGTGGATGTCGTGGGCGCCCTTCGTGGGCGTCTTCATCGCCCGGATCTCGCGGGGCCGCACGGTCCGCGAGTTCGTCGCCGGCGTGCTCCTGGTCCCGACCCTGGCGACCTTCCTCTGGTTCTCCGTCCTCGGCGGCACCGCGTTCTACCAGCAGATGTTCCAGGACGGTGGGCTGATGGGCACCGACGAGGAGGGCAACCCCTCGGTGGTGCCGGAGCAGGCGTTGTTCGACATGCTCAACAACCTGCCCGCCGGTGGCCTGCTCGCCGGCATCGCGATCATCCTGGTCACCATCTTCTTCATCACCTCGTCGGACTCCGGGTCGCTCGTGGTCGACATGCTCGCCAGCGGAGGCGACCCGAACCCGCCGACCTGGAGCCGGGTGCTCTGGGCCGTGCTCGAGGGTCTGGTCGCCATCGGCCTGCTGCTCGCCGGTGGCCTGAGTGCGTTGCAGACCGGAGCGATCATCACCGCGCTCCCGTTCAGCGTGGTGATGATCGCGTTGGCCTACGCGACCTACAAGTCCATGTCACGCGAGCACCGTGCCCTGCAGCGGGCGGACCGGCGCAAGGCACAGGAGGAGCTCGCCCGTGACGTCGAGCGCGGCGTGACCCGGGAGCTCACCGGACCCGGCTACGAGCGGCACTTCGAGAGGCCGGTCGAGTCCACCGTGGAGAAGGTCCTCAGCCGGCGGGACAAGCGCCGGAGGCGTTGAGCCCCGGGCTCACCAACCGGTCGGCAGCGGCCTTCCCTCGTGGAAGCCCGCTGCCGACTGGACGCCGACCACCGCACGCTCGTGGAACCGCGCGAGGTCGCGTGCCCCGGCGTACGTGCACGCCGACCGGACCCCCGCGCAGATGTGGTCGATCAGGTCCTCCACACCCGGGCGGTGGGGATCGAGGTACATCCGCGAGGAGGAGATGCCCTCCTCGTAGAGGCCCTTGCGCGCCCGGTCGTACGCCGACTCGGTGGTCGTCCGGCTGGCGACCGCCCGGGCGCTGGCCATCCCGAAGCTCACCTTGTAGGCCCGGCCGTCGGAGTCGACCATCAGGTCCCCCGGCGACTCGTGGGTGCCGGCGAACCAGGAGCCGACCATCACCGACCCGGCCCCGGCGGCGAGTGCCAGGGCGACGTCGCGCGGGTGGCGCACGCCCCCGTCGGCCC
>CAZRKV010000115.1:0-8309 GCA_964600305.1 uncultured Nocardioides sp.
CGTCGGCTCCGTCCTCCCCCGGGGAGACCGCGAGGGAGCCGTCGTCGGTGACGGCGCCGGAGGCAGCCGTGGCGTGGTCGGCGTCGGGGGCCGCGGCGTACCCGTTGAGCAGACCGGCGCCCGCGTCCGGGCCGAGGTGCAGCAGCCCCTCACCCGGTCCGTCCCCGACCAGCGGGATGCTGATCGTGCCCAGGTCCAGGGGGGCCGCGTCGCCGAGCAGGCCGACCTCGAGGGGCGCGACGTGGGGCCCGGGGGCGCTCGGGCTGCCAGCATCGACCCGCACGGCGTCCGCGAGGTCGATGCCCAGCAGCTCGGCCTCGACCAGCTGGGCGGCTGCCTCCGCGTCGTCTCCCGGGGCAGCCGTCGCAGCTCCGGCCAGGCCCCACGTCGCCACCATCGCGGTCGACGTCAGGAGGGCCAGCCGGGCAGCGGTCCGGTCAGTCAGTCGCCCGGTGCGACGTCGCGACGGGTCCTGTCCAGTTCTCCGCACGTGTGCTCCCTCTCGTGTTCTCCCGGTGGTCGCTGCCCCGGCCGGAGCAGCAGGGGAGCGCCCGCCGGCGCCCAGGTGCCAGCGCGGTCCCTCCTCCCCGCGGAAGGACCCAAGGAGGAGTTGGTTGGGTGTCGCAGGCTTTTGCCCAACCCCGGTGGCCCGGACCGGTGAGGGCGCTCACCGACCGTCTGGGACCATGGAGGGGTGAGCAGTCCGCCCTCCGACACCCGTCGGGCCCGCCACCTGATGGACCCGAACGACCTGCGACCCCGCCGCCACGACCCCGAGGCCGCTGCGCGGCTGCAGCGGGTCCAGCGCTGGGTGCTGTCGACGCTCGCGGTGTCCACCGGTCTGCACTTCGTGGTCGGCCTGGTGGCCGCGGCCACTGTGGTCGACACCCAGGCGCGGCCCGGGTCGGACGTGGGACTGCTGGTGATCTCGGCGCTCTTCGGCGTCGCGTCGGTGGCGGCCGGCCTCGCGATCCACCGGCGCCGCGTCGCCTCGCCGTGGCTGCTCCTGGGCCTGGTGCCGACGCTGGTCGGGGCCTGGCTCGTCCTCGGTTGAGCGGTCCCCCGGGAGGTCAGGGCCGGTGGCGCCCCATCCACTCCTCGACGGCGTCCGGCGAGCGGGGGAGCCGGGCGGAGAGGTTCTCGTGGCCGTCGGCGGTGACCAGGATGTCGTCCTCGATCCGGATGCCGATGCCGCGCAGCTCCTCGGGGACCAGCAGGTCGTCGGGCTGGAAGTACAGCCCGGGCTCGACGGTGAGCACCATGCCCTCGGCCAGGTTGCCACGCGGGTAGATGTCGGGGTCCGACTTCGCGCAGTCGTGGACGTCCATCCCGAGCATGTGGCTGGTGCCGTGCAACGTCCACCGGGCGTAGGTGCGGTTGCCGGGATCGAGGGCCTCCGCGGCCGACACCGGGAGCAGACCCATGTCCGCCAGGGCGTGCGCCAGCACCTCCATCGCCGCATGGTGGGGGGCCAGGAACGGCACGCCGGGGCGCACGGCCTCGATCCCGGCCTGCTGCGCGGCCAGGACGACCTCGTAGAGCTCGCGCTGCAGGGGCGTGAACCGGCCGTCCACGGGGAGGGTGCGCGTCACGTCCGCGGTGTAGAGGTTGTGCCCCTCCACGCCCATGTCCAGCAGCACCAGCTCACCGGGCCGGATGGCGCCGGAGTTCTCGATCCAGTGCAGCGTCGTGGCGTGTGACCCGCCGCCCACGATCGAGTCGTAACCGATGTCGTTGCCCATCGCCCGGGCCCGGCGGAAGAAGGTGCCCTCGATCCAGCGCTCGCCGTACTCCAGCACCCGGTCCCACTCGCGGACCGAGTCCTCGAAGCCGAGCACGGTGGCGTCGCAGGCCGCCCGCAGCTCGGCGATCTCCCAGTCGTCCTTGACCAGGCGCATCTCGGAGAGCACCCGAGCCAGGTCCGCCTCGCGCGGGCCGTCGGCATCGACGAGCCGGTCCACCGAGGCGTCCACCCCGCGCAGCACGCGGGTCTTGCGCTGACGGCCCAGGTCCTCCTCCAGGTCCCCGATGTGCCGGGTCGGCACGCCCAGGGAGGTGGAGATCTCGTGCAGCGAGGGGCGACGACCAGCCCACAGCTCGCCGTACTGGCGGTCGCGGAAGAACTCGTCGGTGTCGCGGCCGGAGCGCGGACGGGCGTAGAGGACCGGCTCCCCGTCGTCGATGACCAGCACCGCGTCCGAGGTCTGGTTGCCGGAGAAGTAGGTGTGGGCGGTGTCGGGCCGGAAGCGGTAGTCGGTGTCGTTGGCGCGCACCTTGTAGGTGCCGGCCGGGATGACGAGGCGCTCCCCGGGGAACGCCTCGGCGAGGGTCCGGCGGCGGCGGTCGGCCCGGTCGGCGACGGGGTGCCGGGGGAGGTCGAGCTCGCGGTCGCCCCAGCCGGTGCGCATGAAGGCGGCGTACGGCTCGGGGACGGCGGGGTCGTGGGATCCGGTGTGGAGCTTCTGGTCCGGCTCCCGTGCGGCTTTGTCGTCCCCTGACTGGTGGGTCTGGTCCTGGTGCTCGCTCACACCGTCCAGTCTACGGTCGGCCGAAGGGTGCTCCGATAGGCTTGGCCGGCCATGCGCCACAGACACCACGACAGCCTCGCCTTCACCGTGGTGGTGACGATCCTCGTGGTGCTCTGCGCGGTTCCTGTCGCGGTCGTGGTGGCCCTCTCCGGGGCGCCCGGGACGATGCTCCTGGCGATCCTGCTCGCCGCGCTCCCCGTCGGCCCGTTGGTCGCCAGCTACCTCTGGCTGGACCGCTACGAGCCCGAGCCCCGCTGGTTGCTCGCGGCGGGCCTGTTGTGGGGTGGGGCCGTCGCCACGGTCGGGTCCGTGCTCCTGGGCGGCCTCGGCGGCCTGGTCGTGGGGGTCTCGGAGGCGACGGCCCTCGTCGTGCTCGCGCCGGTCTCCGAGGAGCTGACCAAGGGGGCGTTCCTGGTGCTGCTGGTGTGGTGGCGGCGGCACGAGGTGGACGGACTCCTGGACGGCCTGGTCTACGCGGGGATGGTGGGCATCGGGTTCGCCTTCGTGGAGAACATCCTCTACCTCGCCGCGGCGTACGACGGCGCCGAGGGCTTCGGGCCCGGCGGCGCGGCGGCGGTGACGACGACCTTCGTCATGCGGGCCCTGATCAGCCCGTTCGCCCACCCGCTGTTCACCGCCTTCATCGGGATCGGCGTCGGGATCGCGGTCGGGAGCCGGAAGGTCGGTGTCCGTTTCCTCGCCCCGGTGGCCGGGTACGTGCTGGCCGTGATCGCCCATGCCCTCTGGAACGGTGCCACCCTCACCGGTGGCGCGGGCTTCCTCGGGGTCTACGTGGCGATCATGCTGCCCGCCTTCGTCGTCCTGGCGACGGTGGCGGTGTGGTTGCGCAGCCGCGAGCGCGAGATGCTGCACGCGGCGCTGCTGGACGCCTCCCGCCGCGGGTTGGTGCCCGCGTCCGACATCCCCCACCTGGTCGGCCTGCGCGCCCGCCGGAACGCCCGCGCGTGGGCCTTCCGGCAGGGCGGCCGGGAGGCCCGGCGCCGGGTGAGCGACTACCAGCAGGCCGCGATCGAGCTCGGGTTCCTGCACCATCGATACCTGCGCGGCACGCCGCCGCGCGACTTCCGTCCCCGCGGCCGCGCGCACGTCGAGCGGATGCGGGCCATCCGACCGCACATCGACTTCCCCGGACAGGTGGTGCCCACCCGATGACCGACACCCCGATGCTGACCGCCCTGGTGCGGCTCCGCGGCGCGTTGCAGGCCGCGGAGCTGCCGCTGGACGTGCCCGGGATCGACGATGTGCGCCGGTACCGCGACGAGATGGTCGACCAGCTGGAGGACTACGTCCTCCCGCGGCTGATGACCGTGGACGCACCCCTGCTGGCGGTGGTCGGGGGCTCGACGGGGGCCGGCAAGTCCACGCTGGTCAACTCCATCGTCGGCACGCGCGTGACGGAGCCGGGAATGCTGCGCCCCACCACCCGGTCCCCGGTCCTGGTGCACCACCCCGACGACGTGGAGTGGTTCGGGCAGGACCGGCTGCTGCCGGACCTGGCGCGGGTGGTCCGCCAGACCGACGACCCCGAGGCCCTGCGCCTGGTCTCGTCCAACGCCGTGCCGCAGGGGTTGGCCGTCCTGGACGCTCCCGACATCGACTCGGTCGAGGAGCGCAACCGCACCTTGGCCGCCCAGCTGCTGGCCGCGGCCGACCTGTGGCTCTTCGTGACCTCGGCCGCGCGGTACGCCGACCAGGTGCCCTGGGGCTTCCTGAAGCAGGCGGCGGAGCGGGCCACCGCGGTGGCCATCGTCCTGGACCGCACGCCCGAGGACGCCGTCGAGACCGTCTCGGGCCACCTCGCCCGGATGCTGGCCAGTCGGGGCTTGAAGGACTCGCCCCTCTTCACCGTCCACGAGTCGACGCCGGACGACTCGGGGTTGCTCCCGCCGGAGGAGGTGGCGGAGGTGCGGGGCTGGTTGCACTCCCTCGCCGCGGACGCGGATGCCCGGGCCGCGGTGGTCAAGCAGACGCTCGAGGGCGCGATCCGCAACATCAGCCGCCGCGCCCACACCGTCGCTGACGGGCACGCCACGCAGGTCGAGGCCGCGCGACGGCTGCGCGAGGACGTCGACCGGGCCTACGCCGACGCGGTGGAGCGGGTCGGGGAGGCCTCGGCCGACGGGACCCTGTTGCGCGGCGAGGTGCTCGCCCGGTGGCAGGAGTTCGTCGGCACCGGCGAGCTGTTGCGATCCCTGGAGACGCGCGTGGGCCGGCTGCGCGACCGGCTCGTCGCCGCGGTCAAGGGCAAGCCGCAGCAGGCCGAGCGGGTGACCGTCGCGGTCGAGTCCGGCCTGGAGACGCTGCTGCTGGAGCATGCCGAGGCGGCCGCCGAGCGGGCCGAGGCCTCGTGGCAGTCCCACGCGTCCGGACAGGCCCTGCTGCAGCTGGCGGGGGAGGACCTCGGTCGGGCCTCCCGCGACTTCCGGCGGCGCGCCGAGCGCGTGGTGCGCGACTGGCAGCAGGGGGTGCTGGAGATGGTGCGCACCGAGGGCGCGGACAAGCGCGGCACCGCCCGGTTCCTCGCGTACGGCGTCAACGGGCTCGGGGTGTCGCTGATGATCGTCGTGTTCGCCTCCACGGCCGGGCTGACCGGCGCCGAGGTCGGTATCGCCGGCGGGTCGGCGGTGCTGGGACAGAAGCTGCTCGAGGCGGTCTTCGGCGACCAGGCCGTACGACGCCTCGCCCAGCGGGCCCGTGAGGACCTCGACGGACGGGTGCGGGAGCTCTTCGACGGGGAGCACGCCCGGTTCGTCACCCTCCTCGACGACCGGGGGTTGCAGGAGCGCGCCGGCGAGCAGCTGCGCACCGCCGCACGCCGCGTGGACGACCTGCGGTTCGCCGCCGCCCGTGGGGACCGGAACGCCGAGCCCACCACCTAGAGTGGGCCTGGACAACACTTGTGGAACCGAGGGAGACGATGACGTCCTTGCTCGAGGGGGCCCGGAGACTGGTCACCAGGGGATCCGGGATCGGGGAGCGCGTGGCAGGGCTGGAGGCGGCCGTCAGCGCTGCCCGGGGCCGCATCGACGACCAGCTCCTCGACGGCGTGGAGACGGTGACCGACCGGGTGGGCTCGCGTCTCCGGCTCTCCGCCGACCACACGGTGGTCGCGATCGCCGGCGCCACCGGGTCGGGCAAGTCCTCGACCTTCAACGGGCTCACCGGCCTCGACCTCTCCGCGGTCGGCATGCGCCGCCCGACCACCTCCTGGGCGACCGCCTGCGTGTGGGGCAGCGACGGGGCGGACGAGCTGCTCGACTGGCTGGACGTGCCGCCCCGTCACCGGGTGGCGCGTGACTCGATGCTCGACACCCGCCGCGACGGGACCGCGTTGGACGGGGTGGTGCTGCTCGACCTGCCCGACCACGACTCGACCGAGGTCTCCCACCACCTCGAGGTCGACCGGCTCGTCACCCACGCCGACCTGCTGGTCTGGGTGCTGGACCCCCAGAAGTACGCCGACGCCGCGGTCCACGACCGCTACCTCAAGCCGATGGCCTCGCACAAGGACGTGGTCATGGTCGTCCTCAACCACATCGACACGGTGCCCGTGGAGCGTCGCGAGGCGATGGTCGCCGACCTCCGCCGGTTGCTGGACCAGGACGGGCTCGACGGCATCCCCCTCATCCCCACCAGCGCCCGGGAGGGCGAGGGCATCGACGAGCTCCGCCGGCAGATCGCGACCCGCGTGGAGGCCAAGAAGGCGACGCGGACCCGGTTGGCCGCAGACGTCGGCCGGGCGGCCGAGGAGCTGCGGAGCGAGTCCGGCACCGCCGAGCCCGGCTCGATCCCGAAGGAGCGGGTGGCCGAGCTGGAGGACGCGTTCGCCGACGCCGGCGGGGTGCCCACGGTGGTCGAGGCCGTGCGGGCGGCCACGCGGGACCGCGCCAACCGGGCCACGGGGTGGCCCCTGCTGTCGTGGGTCTCCCGGTTCCGGCCGGACCCGCTCAAGCGGCTCCACCTCGACCTCGGACCGGAGGGGCGCCAGCTCGCCGGCACGGCCCGCACCTCGTTGCCCGAGCCCACCGGCGTGCAGCGCGCCCGGGTGGACACCGCCGTACGCCGCCTGGCCGACGAGGTCTCCTTCGGACTGCGTCCGCCGTGGGCGCACGCGATCCGGTCCGCCTCCACCGCACGCCTGGAGGAGCTGGGGGACCGGCTGGACCACACCCTGGGGTCCACCGACCTCGGGGCGGACCGGCTGCCGGTGTGGGCCGGTGTCGTGCGGGTGCTGCAGTGGCTGCTGCTCCTCGCCGCCCTGGTCGGCGGCGTGTGGCTGGTCGCCCTGGCTGCCGCGGGGTTCCTCCAGCTGCCGGAGGTCCCGACGCCCGAGCTCGCGGGGGTCCCGCTCCCGACGCTGTTGCTGCTCGGCGGGGTCGGCCTGGGTGTGCTGCTCGCCCTGGTCTGCCGGGTGCTGGTCGCGGTGACGGCGCGCCGCCGTGCCCGACAGGTGGATCGGCGCCTGCGGGCGGGGATCCACGAGGTCGCCCGCGACCTCGTGGTCGAGCCGATCGAGCGGGAGGTGGCGGCCTACGAGGAGGTACGCCGCGGCCTCGACGCTGCTACCGCCTGAGGGTTCCACGGGCCTCCAGGCCTCCACAGGATCGGTGCAGCGGGCGGTCGTCCACAGGCCGGTGCTGCTCCCTGTCCCCATGCCTCCCGGTGCGGTTGTCTCGTGCGGGACCACCGACGAAGGAGGAGATCATGAACGAGACGATGGTGACCCTGGCCGGCTGGGTCGGCGGCGAGGTGACCGTGCGCGAGGTGGGCGAGTCGTCGATGGCGCGGTTCCGCGTCGCCTGCACCCCGCGGCGCTGGTCCCGCCGGACCGAGGAGTGGTTCGACGCCGACACCCAGTGGTACACCGTGACCGCCTGGCGCCAGCTCGCCGACAACGTCGCCCGCTCGCTCGGCACCGGCGACCCGGTGGTGGTGCACGGCCGGCTCAACGCCCAGACCTGGACGAACTCCGCGGGCATCGAGGTGACCTCGTTCGACGTCGACGCGATGCTGGTCGGCCACGACCTGGCCCGCGGGACCAGCGAGTTCACCCGCAACGAGCGAGCCCGCCCGGTGACGGGGGAGGAGACGGAGGAGGCCGCGAGCGGCGCCCCGGCGGCCTCCGGGGAGAGCGCCGCCTGAGCGCGGGCCCGCCCGGGCCCGGTCGAGGGGGTCCCGACTAGGCTCTCGGGCATGGCGGATTTTGTCTTCTCACTGCGCAGCGTGCGCAAGGCCCACGGTGACAAGGTCGTCCTCGACGACGTCAGCCTCTCCTTCCTGCACGGCGCCAAGATCGGCGTGGTCGGCCCCAACGGGGCCGGCAAGTCCTCGCTGCTCAAGATCATGGCCGGGCTCGACCAGCCCAACAACGGGGACGCCATCAAGGACCCCGAGGCCTCGGTGGGGATGCTGCAGCAGGAGCCGCCGTTGACCGAGGGCCGGACCGTGCTGGAGAACGTCGAGGAGGCGGTCGGGGAGATCAAGGCCAAGCTCGACCGGTTCAACGAGATCTCCGAGGAGATGGCCGACCCCGAGGCCGACTACGACAAGCTGCTGCCCGAGATGGGGAACCTGCAGGCCGACCTCGACCACGCCGGTGCCTGGGACCTCGACAGCCGGCTGGAGCAGGCCATGGACGCGCTGCGCTGTCCGCCTCCGGAAGAGCTCGTCGACCACCTGTCCGGCGGTGAGCGGCGTCGGGTCGCCCTGTGCAAGCTGCTGCTGGAGCAGCCGGACCTGCTGCTGCTCGACGAGCCGACC
>CAZRKV010000116.1:0-8290 GCA_964600305.1 uncultured Nocardioides sp.
TCAGTTCGGATGGTTCCTCCGCGATCCGACACGTCGCGACCTGCGGGGCACCTAGCTTCGGGGAGACCGATCAAGCTCCACACACACGGGGGAACGTCATGACCCAGCTCCAGGACCAGAACACCGACCCGAGGATCGCCGCCAAGGCCCAGGTGGCGTACGAGAAGGCCGCCGCCAAGGCGAGCCGTCCGTGGTTCCGCAAGAAGCGGTTCGTCATCCCGCTCGGCCTCGTCGTCGTGGTGGTCCTGGCCCAGTCCATGAGCGGCGGCGAGGACGAGGGCGGTGCTCAGGAGGTCGAGTCGGCTGCTGTCGACGAGGTGGCCGGTACGGACGGCGAGGGCCAGGCGGAGGCCTCGGCCGACGAGGGAGCCGCCGAGAAGGAGCAGGCGAAGCCCGGTTCGGCCGAGCGGCCCCTGGCGGTCGGAAAGACCGTCGAGCTCGAGGGCACGCGGTACACGGTCGACGGCGCCCGGACCACACCGACGGTGGGCCCCGAGTTCGTCGAGGAGCAGGCCGATGGCGTCTTCGTCGTGGTCGACCTGACCATCGAGAACACCAAGAATGAGTCCAAGATCTTCATGGACTCCGCGGCCGAGTTCGTGACCCAGGATGGTGCTTCGTACGGCACGGACTCCGACGCGTCCTTCGCGTCGGCGGAGGAGTCGCTGCTCATGACCGAGATGCACCCCGACCTGCCGACCAGCGGTCAGCTGATCTTCGACGTGCCGCCGGCGAAGGTCAAGGGCGGGACGCTCGAGGTGAGCGACCTGTTCGGTGGCGGTGAGGCCTACCTGGCGCTCGGCCTCGAGTGATCCACTGCTGCTGATCGCCGGCGTCCGGTCATGGACCGGGCGCCGGAGTCGCGTCCGAGAGAGCACGCGAAGCCCCGGCCACGTCGGGCCGCCACCCGGGCGGACCGAAGACGTACCCGAGCTTCTCCCGCAGCGTCGGCGCGCGGCGTACGTCGCGGACGATGGCGGCGTACTCGTGGGTCTGCAACCGCACCAGGTGGTAGGTGTCCACCGGGGTGGTCAGGCCGTACGTCGGCCGGTGCCGCTCGGGCTGGAAGGTCCCGAACAGCCGGTCCCAGACGATGAGGATGCCGCCGTAGTTGCGGTCGAGGTACTCCGGGTCGGTGCCGTGGTGCACCCGGTGGTGCGAGGGCGTGTTGAGGACCAGCTCGAGGGGTGCCCAGAGCTTGTCGACCCGCTCGGTGTGCACGAAGAACTGGTAGACGAGGCTCACCGAGAAGCCGAGGAACACCAGCGCCGGCGGGACCCCCAGCAGCGGCAACGGCGCCCAGATCACCAGCTCGTGGGAGTTGTTCCACTTCTGCCGCAGCGCCGTCGCGAAGTTGAAGTACTCGCTGGAGTGGTGCGCCTGGTGGGTCGCCCAGACCACCCGCACCCGGTGGGCCACCCGGTGCGCCCAGTAGAAGAAGAAGTCGACCCCGAGGACCGCCAGTGCCCAGGTCCACCAGGCATCGGCGGGCAGCTGCCAGGGGGCGAGGTAGGAGAACAGCACGGCGTACCCGAGCAGCCCGAGGCCCTTCCACGCCGACATCGTGACCACCGAGACCGCGCCCGTCGCGAGGCTGGTGAGCGCGTCGCGGCGCGCGTACCCACCCGGCAGCGGCAGGGCGCGCCCGTCGGGACCGCGCCGCTCCTCCTCGGGCCGGTCGTCCTCGAGGAAGTACGCCGCCAGCCCCTCCAGCGCCACGAACAGCAGGAAGAACGGGGCCGCCAGCGCCACGGGGTCGCGCAACCCGTCGGGGACGAGTGCCCAGAGATCGGCCAGTGCCTGCATGCGTCCTCCTGCTCGTGCTGGAGGAGCACCCTAGTCGGGACGGGTCAGCGTCGCAGCGTCGCGTGGACCGAGTCGTCGTTGCAGCGGGTCAGGGTCCCGTCGGGGCGGAACGGGCACAGCGGCGCGTGCATCCGGCCCTTCTGCACCGCGAACAGGGCGAGCTGGGCCCGCCGGTTGCGGGGCTTCGGGTCCCACCGGCGGTGGTCGATCACGATCCGGACCACCCGCCGCGGCACCTTCCACTGGGCCGAGAGCGCCCGGCGGGGGACCGGGCGGGTGTGGCCGGTGGGGGTGCGGAAGGTGCCCCGCACCACCTTCCGCCCGGAGCGGTGGAGCGTGCGGACCCGCACGGAGCTGCCGTCGGGGTAGGCCACCGAGCCGAGCATGCGGGTCTGGTGCTTGCGGACGCGCACGAACCTGCCGCGGAAGACGGTGCGCTTCCGGGTGTAGACCAGCGTCCCGGCGACCAGCGAGTTGCTGGGCCCCTGGGCGGCTGGTCCGCGCTCGTCGCGCACGGTCGTCCTCCCGGCCTGGGCCGGTGCGGCAGTGATCACCAGGGTGAGGGTGAGGAGCAGCGCCGCTGCCCCCACGATCCCGGTGCGGACGGACCTGGTGGCGCCCATGGCGACTCCCCGACTCGTGGAGCGGAGAGCCCGGTGCTCGCTGCTCACACCAAGGGTAGGGCTCGCAGGGCCCCGGTGGCGAGCAGAATGCGACTCCGTCTGATGAGCATCGCCGGGCTCAGCCGGCCAACAGCTCCCGCACCCGGGGCACGACCTCCTCGCCGTACAACCGGATCGACTCCAGGCGCTGCTCGTGGGGGAGGGCGCCGACGGCGTACTTGAGCTGGAACCGCGAGAGCCCCAGCATGCGCACGGCCCAGGCGATCTTCTGCGCCACGGTCTCCGGCGAGCCGACGAACAGCGCCCCCTGCGGCGAGGCGGCCTGCTCGAACGCGATCCGGGAGTACGGCGGCCACCCGCGCTCCTGCCCGATCCGGGTGAAGACCTCGGCCTGGTGGGGGAACATCTGCTCGCGGGCCTCCTCGTCGGTCGCGGCCACGTGACCGGGGCTGTGCATGCCGATCGGCAGCTCCGGGACCCCCTGCTCGTCCAGGGCCCGGCGGTAGAGGCCGGCGAGCTGCACGAACGCCTCGGGCGAGCCGCCGATCACGGCCAGCACCAGCGGCATCCGGTACGCCGCCGCGCGCAGCACCGACTGCGGGGTCCCGCCGACCGCGATCCAGGCGGGGATGCCCCCCTGCTCGCTGCGCGGCCACACCTGCGCCCCC
The DNA here is from genome assembly GCA_964600305.1 of uncultured Nocardioides sp. Lineage (GTDB taxonomy): Bacteria > Actinomycetota > Actinomycetes > Propionibacteriales > Nocardioidaceae > Nocardioides. The sequence goes on from CAZRKV010000116.1 coordinate 3,098, forward strand.
TCCAGCGGCAGCCGGTGCGAGCCCTGCCAGGTGACGGGCTCCTCGCGCTGCACGTGGGCGAACAGGTCGAGCTTCTCGTCGAACAGCGTCTCGTAGTCCTCCAGCCGGTGGCCGAACAGCCGGAACGACTCGACGAACGATCCCCGCCCCAGCTGGATCTCGGCGCGGCCCCGGGCGATCGCGTCGACCGTCGCGAACCGCTCGTAGACGCGGATCGGGTCGTCGGAGCTGAGCACCGTCACCCCGGTGCCCATGCGGATCCGCTCGGTGCGGGCCGCGATCGCCGAGAGCAGCACCTCGGGCGCGCTGATGGCGTAGTCGGGGCGGTGGTGCTCGCCCAGGCCGATGTAGTCCAGCCCGACCCGGTCGGCCAGCTCCGCCTCGGCCACGACCTGGCGGAGCACGTCGGCGTGGGCGTCGGGATCACCGGCCCGGGGGACGGGTACGTCGCCGAAGGTGTCGAGTCCGAACGTCGGCCGTTCGCGGGTGCCGAGCCTCTCCAGGTCCATCCGGCCACCCTAGATCGGGCGCGGGTACGGCGTACGGTGGCCGGATGGACGCCACGGACCTGCTGGCCGACGCGTTCGGCCGCCTCCCCGACCTGTACGACTCCGTCGCCTCCGGGCTGGACGAGCCCCGGCTCACCGAGCGACCCGGGGGCACCGGCAACTCGATCGGGTGGCTGCTGTGGCACCTCGCCCGGGTCGAGGACGACCACGTCGCCGACCTCGCCGGCTCCGAGCAGGTGTGGGACGCCGGTTGGCGCGAGCGCTTCGACCTGCCGCTGTCCCCGCACGACACGGGCTTCGGGCACACCGACGAGCAGGTCGGCGCGGTGCGGATCGCCGACCCCTCGCTGCTGGTGGGCTACTACCGCGAGGTGCACGCCCGTACGACGGACCACCTCGCCGGCCTCTCCGCCGACGACCTGGACCGGGTGGTCGACGCGGGGTGGGACCCACCGGTCACCGCCGGCGTCCGCCTGGTGAGCGTGCAGGGCGACGCGCTGCAGCACCTGGGCCAGGCGGCGTACCTCAAGGGGCTGCAGGAGCGGTCCCGGTAGCGCGAGCCGCTCAGGTCAGCGACCCCGGGTCCCCTGGTACGTCGACGGCGTGCCGCTGCAGCAGCTCCAGCGGCACCACCTCGAGGGCGCGAGCGTTGGTGGCCGCGAGCACCACGGGCGGCGCGACCCCGTCCAGGTGCGCCTGCACCCAGCGGGCCGCGACCACACACCAGCGGTCCCCGGGTCGGAGCCCCGGGAACCCCCACTCGCGACGCGGCGTGGCCAGGTCGTTGCCCACCTGCTGCTGGTGCTCGAGGAACTCCCGCGTCACGACCGCGCAGATGGCGTGCAGGCCGGCGTCCTCCGACCCGCAGGCACAGTGGCCGTCTCGGTAGAAGCCGGTCATCGGGTCGGTACCGCACTCCTCGAGGGTTCCGCCGAGGACGTTCCGCTCGGGGCGCTCGGGGCGCTCGGGGTCCGGTCCGGGGGTGTCCGCGCTGCTCATCCCTCCACCATGGCTCAGCGGACCAGGTGCAGGCACAGCAGGGCCAACCAGGTGAAGCCCACGAGCAGCATCGCGCGCTGGGCCAGCCCCGTCCACGGGACGTCGGCGGCCCAGGCGCGGACGAAGGTCGCGAGCAGGAGCACCAGCGCCAACGCGCTCGCTGCGGAGTACCACCCCCACCATCCGTCCAGCGTGAACCCCGCGATCGCCGCGGCCGCCGGCAGGGACAGGAAGACGCCGGGTCCCGCCGCGTCGTGGATCCGGTAGGACCGGCTGCGGGTCGGCGGGTCTCCGGGGGGTGTACCGGGCGGGTAGCCGCGCGCCGGGTCCATCGACCAGATCCCCGACACCACCATCATCGCTCCGGCGAGCACCACGAACGGCCCCACCCACGGTTGTCCGGCCCACGCGATCCCGACCCCGGCGGCGGCGACCAGCAGGCCCGCGAGGACGAAGTTGGTGACCTGCACCCAGCCGCGGGAGCCCAGCGCGAGCGCACTGACGGGGTGGTAGGTCGGGCGGTACCCCGCCCGTGTCCACCCGTCGACGGTGAAGACGACCACGAACAGGGCCGGACCGACGACGCCGCACACGAGGAGGGCCGTCATGGAACGAGCGTATCGCCGCGCGGCCTTGCCAGCCGCGCGAAGTCGGAGCAGCGTGGACCCCGGAGGTGATGGTGATGAAGGCGCAGGCAGGTGACCGGCTCGTGGTGGAGAGCAACCACGTCGACGCGCCCCGGCGCGAGGGCGAGGTGCTGGAGGTGCGGGGGGAGGACGGCGGGCCCCCGTTCGTCGTCCGCTGGAGCGACGGCCACGAGGGGGTGGTCTTCCCGGGTCCGGACGCGCACGTCCTGCCGGGCTGACCCGGCCGGTCGCGCTAGCCGCAGGGCACGTTGCCCAGGCGGGCGAGTCCCTCGAGGTCCCCGTCGCCGAACCGGGAGGCGCCCCGGGTCTCCCCGTGCATCAGCTCGCCGGGGTCGTCCACGTGCGCGAGCCCGACGAGGTGGCCGAGCTCGTGGTCGACGACCGACTGGAGGTCGGCCCGGGAGAAGCGACCGTCTCCGAAGGTGTCCGCGTCCAGCACCACCGCTCCCGTCCCGTAGTGCCGGCTCCCGCCGACGAGGTCGGTCGTGCTGCCGGCGATGCCGGCCACGTCGCCGGACAGCCGCGGGACCTCCTCGGCCGTTGCCCACGCGACCAGCACGGGCTTGCGGCCGGCCAGGTTCCGGCCGAACCGGTCGTCCGGGCGCTCCTCGCTGGTGCCGACGAGGTCGAAGTCCAGGCCGGTGGCGGCCGAGACCCGGTCGAGGCCCAGCCGCACGTAGGCCTCGTGGTCGGCCGGGGCGCCCTCGGGGTTGATCACGACCTCGATCGTGCGGCAGGGGTCGTAGCCCACGGGGTCGTCACTGCCCCGCTGGGTGCTGACGAAGGCGTAGGACCCGGTGCCGGCCGGGATCGCGGGGGCCGGCAGCGGGCGGTCACCACCCAGGCCGACGACCCGGCGCAGGCCCGCCACCGGGTCCGCCGAGCCCAGGAGGAGCACGCCGCCGAGGACCAGCACCGACACCAGCAGCGCCGGCCCGGTGGGGCCGCGGGTACGCCGGTGGGTCGGCCGCTGGGCAGGCCAGGCACCCAGCCCCTGGCTCCGGTCGACCTCGTCGAGCTCGCGGACCCGCCCGCGCAGCTCGCGCTCGTGCCGCGCGGCCGCCATCCGCCTCCGGAGCTCGTCGTTCACCCCGGCATTGTCGCCACGCCGGACGGCTCGCGCTGCCGAACGTCGTACCCGATCCGGCTCGATCCGGCTCGATCCGGCTCAGCCCGGCTCGGCCGGACTCGACCCGGGCTGGCCCGGGCCAGCCCGATCAGCCCAGCGGGTCGACCTCCGCGTGGTCGCGCACGTCCGCGGCGAGCTCGCCCAGGTGGCGCTGCGCGTGGCCGAACCACTGCTCCAGCAGCGCCAGGTGCGCGGCGTAGGCCCCGATCGCGTACTCCGCGGTCATGCCGATCCCGCCGTGCAGCTGGATCGCCTCCTGGCCGATGTGCCGCCCGGAGCGGCTGACCTGCAGCCCGGCGCGGGTCGCGGCCTCGTGCAGCTGCTCGGGCGCCTCGGCGAGCACCATCGTCGCCCAGGCGACCATGCTGCGGGCCAGCTCCAGGTCGACGTAGCAGTCGGCGGCCCGGAAGGTCAGCGCCTGGAAGGTGTTGAGGGGGACACCGAACTGCTTGCGGCTGGTGAGGTACTCCGAAGTGGACTGGAGCGCGACCTCCATCGCACCCACCGCCTGGTTGCCGGCGATGACCCGGGCGGTGTCGAGCACCGTCCTGATCACGCCGGTGGCCTCGCCGCCCTCGCCGAGCGGGACGGCCGGCGCGCCGTCGAACGTGATCCGCGCCGCGCGACCACCGTCCAGGGTCCGGTGGCCCTCGCGGGTCACTCCCGCCGCCGTGGGGTCGACCAGGAAGAGCCGGGTGCCCGTGCCGCTCGACGGGTCGGAGCCCTCCGCGTGCGCCGAGACGACCAGCCGGTCTGCCTCCGCGCCGTGGGGGACCGGTTCCTTGACCCCGGTGAGGGTCCACTGCTCGCCGGACCCGGTCGCACCGACCGCGCCCGCCGACGTCGTCCACCCGGCGCCGGGCTCGCTGTGGGCGAAGGCCAGCAGCTGCTCGCCGGAGGCCAGGGAGCCCAGCAGATCGGAGCGCTGCTGGGGGCTGCCGGCCGCGGCCACCAGGCCACCGGCGACGACCACGGCACCCAGGAACGGCTCGGGTGCGAGCACCCGACCCAGCTCCTCGGCGACGACGGCCACCTCCACCGGGCCGGCACCCGACCCGCCGTCCTCCTCAGCGAAGGGGAGACCCAGCACGCCCATCTGCGCGAGCTGCTGCCACACCTCGGTGCTGTACCCGGGGTCCTCGTCGACCCGGCGCCTCCGGTCCTCGTAGCTGCCGTAGGCCTTGCCGACCAGGCCGCGCACCGCGTCGCGGAGGGCCTGCTGCTCCTCGTCGTGGGTGAAGTCCATGTCGTCCCCTCACAGTCCCAGGATCGTCTTGGCGATGATCTGCCGCTGCACCTCGTTGGAGCCGCCGTAGATGGAGGCCTTGCGGAGGTTGAGGTACGACGGCGTCGACCGCCGCGCCCACTCCGCCACGTCCGAGGCCTCCCCGGCCAGGGCCGCGGGGGCGTCGGGACCGGCGAGGTCCATCAGCAGCTCGCTCACCGCCTGCTGCAGCTCGGTGCCGTTGAGCTTGAGCACCGAGGAGGCCGGGTGCGGCTGGCCGTCGGTCGAGTGCGCGGCCACCCGGACCGCGGTCAGCTCCAGGGCGAGCAGCTCGTTCTCCAGCTCGGCGAACCGGGCGCGGGTCAGCGGGTCGTCGAGCTGGTCCGCGGCCCAGTCCTTGGCATGGGCCACCACCGCGGTGGTCCCCCCCCGGGCCGCCCCCCCGACCCGCTCGTTGCCGAGGAGGAACTTCGCGTAGTCCCAGCCCCGGTTGAGCTCGCCGACCAGGTTCTCCGCGGGCACCCGCACGTCGGAGAACCAGACCTCGTTGACCTCGTGGCCGCCGTCGATCAACTCGATCGGGCGCACCTCCAGGCCTGGCGAGGTCATGTCGATCAGCAGGAAGGAGATGCCCGCCTGCTTGCGTGCCTCCGGGTCGGTGCGCACGAGACAGAAGATCCAGTC
>CAZRKV010000117.1:0-8284 GCA_964600305.1 uncultured Nocardioides sp.
AGTCCTCGCCGAACCCGGCGCGGGCCGGCGGGGTGTCCCAGGAGGTCCAGGAGCCCTCGTCGAGGACCAGGTCGATCAGGTCGTGGGCAGACAGGCGCGTGGTCACGCCTGCAGGGTAGGAGATCCCCGCCGCCGATGGTGGCCGCGGAGGCCTCGCGGGTGTGACACTTGTGCTGCCAGTTTGTCGTCACTTCGTCACAAGAGACGGTCACCACGAGGAGGGCGAGTGCTCGCCGACGCGATGTTCGACCAGCACCGGGAACGGCTCGAGGCAGCGGTGGAGGCCCTGACCACCCGGGAGCACTTCAGCGCCTTCGACGAGTCCCCGTCCCCACGGGTGTACGGCGAGGACGCGGCCGCCGAGGGCCACCGGGCGTTCGAGGCGTGGCTGGGCAGCGACTTCCCGCTGGCCACCCCCGGCAGTGAGGGGACGGTGGCGACCGAGCGGTCGCCGTACGGCTTCGACCTGTGGGTCTCCTACCCGCGGGCGCACGACCTCGACCGGCTGCTGGCCGCCGCCCGCTCGGGGATGGCGACGTGGCGCGACGCCGGCCCGCGGGCCCGGGTCGGGGTGGTCCTGGAGGTGCTCCACCGCCTGCACGGACGGATCTTCGAGCTCGCCAACGCGGTGCACCACACCAGCGGCCAGGCGTTCGTGATGGCCTTCCAGGCCGGTGGGGCGAACGCGCTGGACCGGGCGCTGGAGGTGGTCGCCCAGGCCCACGTGGAGATGGATCGGGTGCCGGGCACGGCGCTGTGGGAGAAGCCGTCGCGGCGCGAGCCGTTGCGGATGGAGAAGCAGAGCACCGTCGTGCCCCGCGGGGTCGGACTCGTGATCGGGTGCAACACCTTCCCGACCTGGAACTCCTACCCCGGGCTCTTCGCCTCCCTGGTGACCGGCAACGCCGTCGTCGTCAAGCCGCACCCCCGGGCCGTGCTGCCGCTCGCGATCACCGTCCAGGTCTGCCGGCAGGTCCTGTCCGAGGCCGGCTTCGACCCGGACCTGGTGACCCTCGCCGCCGAGGACCCCGAGGACCGGCTGGCCGCCACGCTCGCGACCCGGCCCGAGGTCCGGATCGTCGACTACACCGGTGGCACGGCCTTCGGCACGTGGCTGGAGACGCACGCCACCCAGGCCGCCGTGTTCACCGAGAAGGCCGGCGTCAACACCGTCGTGGTCGACTCCGTGTCCGACCTGACGGGGATGGCGCGCAACCTCGCGTTCTCCTTCGCGCTCTACACCGGCCAGATGTGCACCGCGCCGCAGAACCTGCTGGTCCCGGCCGAGGGGATCGGTACGCCGGAGGGCACCGCGTCGGTGACCGACGTCGCCGCCGCGATCGGCTCCGCCCTCGACGAGCTCCTCGGCGACGACGCCCGTGCCGTGGAGCTGCTCGGGGCCGTGGTCAACGACGACGTGCGGGCCCGGGTCGACGCCGCCGCCGACCGCGGGGAGGTGCTGGCGCCCTCGCGCGCGATCACCCACCCGCACCACGCCGAGGCCGTCGTCCGCACCCCGGCCGTGGTCCGGGTGGACGCCGCCGACCGGGCGACGTACGACGAGGAGTGCTTCGGCCCGGTCGTGCACCTGGTGACCACCGGCGGCACGGACGAGTCGCTGGAGATCTTCCGCGACACCGTGACCGCGAAGGGGGCGATGACCGCCTCGGTCTACTCCACCTCGCCGGAGGTGCTCGCCCGGGCGCGCACGGCGGCCCTGGACGCCGGGGTGTCGCTGAGCGAGAACCTGCTCGGGGGCGTCTACGTCAACCAGACCGCCGCGTTCAGCGACTTCCACGGCACCGGGGCCAACCCGGCCTCCAACGCGGCCTACACCGATGCCGCGTTCGTGGCGCCGCGGTTCCGCTTCGTGCAGTTCCGCCGCCACGCGTGAGGGTCGCCGCTCGCGCTCACAGCGACCAGGCGATCGGGGCACACACCAGCATGATCAGCCCGGTGGTCAGGCACACGCGTCCGGCGCCGATCGTGCCCGGTTCGTCACTCTCCGCGGCAGGCTTGCGGATGCCGACGGCGCCGACGCTCGCCACGACCGACAGCAGGCCACCCATGACGACGTAGAGCCACGTGTCGTAGAGCCAGGAGTACGGCGCGAAGTGGACCACGAGCAGCAGCACCATCCCCAGGGGGACCAGGGTGAGGAAGCCGCGGGCGAGGAAGCCGATGACCACCGGCAGGCCCAGCAGCTGGCTCGAGGCCAGCAGGATGCTGAGCCCATCCATGCCCGCCATCGAGGGGCGTGCCGGTCCGCCGGTGAGCGTGGTCAGTGCGAGTGCGACGGGCAGCGCCACCAGGCCCTGGATCAGGGTGCACCAGGCCGCGACCCGAGGGCTCGAGCGGCGCCAGGCCACCGCACAACCCAGCCACGTCAGGCCGTAGCCGGCCAGGAAACCCCACCCATGGCCGGTCGCCTCGCCCAAGGCATGGACGTACTCCTCCACGGTCATGTCCGGATCCTCCACCATCACTACCCTCTCCGGCATGCCGGACCTGCTGCTGCGAGACGTGCGCGTCGTGCCGATCACCGAGGGGGCGCCCCCCGAGCCGATGGACGTCCTGGTTCGTGACGGAGTCGTCACGGCCGTGCAGCCGGGCCTGCCGTTCCCGGCCGGTGAGGTGCACGTGGTGGGTGCCGACGGGCGCTGGCTGGTCCCGGGCCTGTGGGACCAGCACGTGCACCTGGGCCAGTGGACGGTCGCGGCCCAGCGCCTCGACCTGGGTGCGGTGCGCTCGGTCGACGAGGCCGTGCGTGCCGTGGCCGACCGGCTCGGGCAGTGGCCCGACCTCCCCGTCGTCGGCTGGGGGCACCGCAGCGCCAACTGGTCGCGCAGCCCCCGCGTCTCCGACCTCGACGCGCTCGGGGGCCGGCAGCCGATCGTGCTGATCAGCGGCGACGGCCACCACGCCTGGCTCAACAGCGTCGCCCTGACGATGCTCGCCCTGCCGTTGCGCGAGGGGATGGTCGAGGAGGGGGAGTGGTTCGAGGCGTACGGCCGGCTGGGCACCGTGCTCGGAGGCGAGGGCAGCGGGCCCGACGCCTACCGGCGCACGATGGAGCTCGCCGCGGAGCAGGGCGTGGTGGGCCTGGTCGACTTCGAGTTCAGCGGCAACCACCACGACTGGGTCGAGCGCGCCGCGCAGGGTGCCGACCTGCTGCGGGTGCGGATGGCGACGTACGCCGCCGGGCTGGACGACGTGGTCGGCGCCGGCCTGCGCACCGGGGACGTGCTCCCCGGCTGCCCGGACCGGATCACCATGGGGCCGCTGAAGATCATCAGCGACGGCTCGCTCAACACCCGGACCGCCTGGTGCTGCGAGCCGTACGCCGAGGAGGCGACGTACGGACACCCCCACGGGCAGCCGAACCAGGCGCCCGACGAGCTGCGCGCGCTCCTGGCGCGGGCCCGGGCGCACGGCCTGGAGTCGGCCGTGCACGCGATCGGCGACCGCGCGGTCGCCGAGGCGGTCGACGCCTTCACCGAGACCCGGGCCCGCGGCTCGATCGAGCACGCACAGCTGGTCGCGAGGGCCGACGTACGCCGGATCGCGGGGCTCGGGGTGCGGGTCAGCGCGCAGCCCGGGCACCTGCTCGACGACCGGGACGTCACCGAGCAGCTCTGGCCGGGGCGGGGGGACCGGTGCTTCGCGCTGCGGTGGATGCTCGACGAGGGCGTGGACCTCCGCCTCGGCTCCGACGCCCCGGTCTCGCCGCTGGACCCGTGGCTGGGCATGGCTGCGGCCGTGCACCGCAGTGCCGACGACCGCGAGCCGTGGCACCCCGAGCAGGCGCTCACCGTGCGCGAGGCGCTCGCCGCGTCGACCGATGGCCACGGCACGGTCGGGGTCGGGTCCCCGGGGGACCTGGCGCTGCTCGACCGCGACCCGCTGGGCGCGGCCGACTCCAGTGCCGAGGCGGCCGCCCACCTCCGCTCGATGCCGGTCTTCGCCACCGTGGTCGGGGGCGAGGTCGTCCACACGGCCCTGTGAGCCCGACGAACGGGCACTCGTGGTGCGACGAACGGGCACCGGTGGTGCGACGAACGGGCACTGGTGGTGCGAAGAGCCGGCACTCGTGACGGACACGCGCAGATACCCGGACATCAAACATGGGTACGACACCCGCCATGGGTGAGCTGTGGATCGGCACGTCCGGCTGGAAGTACGCCGCGTGGCGGGGCGACTTCTACCCCGAGGGCCTGGTGCAGCGACGCGAGCTGGACTACCTCGCCTCCCGGCTGGACGCCGTGGAGTTCAACGGCTCGTTCTACTCCCTGCAGCGCCCGACGACGTACCAGCGCATCGTCGACGAGACCCCGAACGACTTCCGGGTGGCGGTGAAGGGGAGTCGCTTCATCACCCACATGCGGCGCCTGGGCGACGTGCAGGCCGGGCTCGCCAACTTCCTCGCCTCCGGGGTGCTGGCGCTGGGCGACCGGCTCGGGCCGTTGCTGTGGCAGCTGCCCGGCAACCTGGCCTTCGACGAGGGCGTGGTGGCCGGGTTCCTGGAGCAGCTGCCCACCACGACCGCGGAGGCCGCCCGGCTCGGGCGACGGCACGCCGACAAGGTCTCCGGTGACCGGGCGTGGACCGAGGTCGACACCGACCGCCCGCTGCGCCACGTCGTCGAGGCCCGGCACGAGTCCTTCGTCGAGCCGGCCGCGCTCCGGTTGCTGGCCGACCACGACGTCGCGCTGGCGGTCTCGGACAGCCCGGGCGACTGGCCGTGCTTCGAGGAGGTCACCACCGACCTGGTGTACGTGCGGCTCCACGGCCACACCGAGCTCTACGCCAGTGGCTACTCGTCGCGGTCGCTGGACTCGTGGGCCGCGAAGTGCCGCGACTGGCTCGATCGTGGCGCGGACGTGCACGTCTACTTCGACAACGATGCCCGGGGTCGCGCCCCCCACGACGCCGTGGCCCTGCGCTCCCGCCTCGCCCCCTGACCAGACGAACCGGCAGTCGTGGCGCGACGAACGGGCACTCGTGGTGCGTCGAACCGGCACTCGTGGTGCGCCGAGCCGGTCCGGCTCAGCCGGCGGTCCAGACCCTCAGCTCGTTGCCGCTCGGGTCCCGGAAGACGAAGCGGCGTCCGCCGGGAAAGCCGTACGGTCCGGCCACCACGTCGCCACCCGCCGCCCGGACCGCCTCCACGCTCGCGTCGAGGTCGGTCGAGTACAGGAGCACCAGCGGCCCGCCCGGCGCGACCTGCTCCTCGAGGCGGAAGCCGCCCACTTCCGTGTCGGCGGGGCCGCGGATCCCGACGTACGCCGGGCCTGGGCCGTAGTCGGTGAAGCTCCACCCGAAGGCGGTGCCGTAGAAGTCCTTGGCCGCGGCGAAGTCCGTCACCGGGATCTCGATGTAGTCCAGGGCGTGGTGCTGCTGGTTCGCCATGTGCCGATGCTGCCACCACCAGTGCCGGTTCGTCGCGCCATGAGTGCCCGTTCGTCGTACCACGAGTGCCCGTTCGTCGCGCCATGAGTGCCGGTTCGTCGGGCCAGGAGTGGCTAGTCATCGTCGTGGGCGAGGGCGATGGTGGCCTCCAGGACGAAGCGGGGGTCCTCGAGGCGCTCGCCGTAGATCTCGCGCAGCTGACCCATCCGGTAGCGCACGGTCTGCGGGTGCACGTAGAGCGCCGCGGCCACCTCGTCGCGCCGGCCGTGGTGCAGCAGCCAGGAGCGCAGGGTGGCCTGCAGCTTCTCCCGGCTCGCGGGCTTCAGGTCCGCCAGCGGCGCCAGGACCCGGTCGCGCAGGTCGGCCAGCGCGGCCGGGTCCGCGCCGAGCACCAGCTCGGGCAGGTGGTCCCCGGAGTCGACCGCCGTGTCGGGCGGGGCCAGGCCGAGCTCGCGGACCCGCGCCGCCCGCACGTACGACGCCCGGGCGCGCGTCCACGGCACCACCGGGCCGACCACCCCACCGCGCTCGGCGAGCGACTGCAGCAGGGCCGGGCGCGCGTGCCCGGGAACGTCCGGGACCAGCAGCACCGCCACCCCCTCGTCGAGGTCGGTCGCGTCGGAGGACGCCTGGAGGGTCCCCGGCGCCTGACGGGAGCGGATCCCGCTCGCGACGGACGCCGGCACGAGCAGCGCGGTGAGGGTCTCCGGGGGCTGCCACTCCGCACGCTCGGCGTACCGCGCCAGGGCGTCGTCGTCGGCCCCCTCGAGCAGGCCGTCGGCGAGTCGTTCGAGGTGGCGCTCGCGCACCCGCCCGGCGGTCGCCAGCTCGTCGGCATGCCCGGAGACGCTGACCGAGGAGATCTGGTCGATGTACTCGAAGACCTGCTCGGCGAAGCGCGCGACCTCCGCGGCCGGCAGCCCCCCGGACACCGCGATCTCGCTCATGTCCCGCCAGGCCGCCCGCGCGCCGACGCGGTACGCCGCGGCGAGCGCGTCCATGGTGCGGCCGCTGCGGGCCTCCCCGCGGCCCAGGGCGTACGCCGCGTCGAAGACCATGCCGACCCGGCTGCCGGTCGCCTCCGGGTCGACGTCGTCGGAGACGAGGTCGAGGAAGCCGCCGAGCGTGATCACCACCGCGGACTCGATGTTGCGCCCCATCCGGCCCCGGAAGGGCTCGGAGTAGCTCGGCACCTCCCGGATGACGGCCGCCACGGTGTGCTCGGCGACCCCGGCGAGCTCGGCCCGCATCGGCTCGACCACGGCCGGGGGGAGGCGGACCCAGCCGTGGCCGATCTCCTCGGGCGTGCGGGGTGCCGGCGACTCACTCATCGCGGCCCACGCTCCGTTGTTTGTTCGCCACGAACAAAGTGTGACACAAGATTGGGCCGCGATGGTCAGGAGTTTTGTCCCCGGATCCAGCAGGGTGGGGGCATGGCCTACTTGACTGCACCCGCGCGCCCCGAAGGCGTCCGTCCCCGCTGGCGGGACCGCGCCGTTCGGGTGCTCGAGGCAGCCACCACGCCGCTGATGCCGGCCGACTACCTCGACCTCTTCGCCCCGCTGCGCTCCGGCGCCGACCTGCGGGGCCGGATCGTCTCGGTCGAGCCGGAGACCGCCGACGCGGCCACGATCGTCCTCCGGCCCGGCGCCGACTGGGCGGGGCACGTGCCGGGGCAGTACCTGCGCATCGGCATCGACGTCGACGGCGTACGCCAGTGGCGCGCCTACTCCCTCACCCACGGTCCCCGCGCCGACGGGCTGATCTCGATCACGGTCAAGGCCGTGCCCGACGGCGTGGTGAGCAACCACCTGGTCCACGAGGCCCGGCCCGGGACCCTGGTTCACCTCGAGCAGGCCCAGGGTGAGTTCGTGCTCCCCGACGCGGACGCGAGCAAGCTGCTGTTCGTCACCGCCGGCTCGGGCATCACCCCGGTGATCGGGATGCTGCGCAACCTCTTCCCCAGCACCGACACCGGCGTCCTCCGCCTCGAGCGCAGCCGCGACCTGGACATCACCGTGGTCCACGTGGCGCCCCGCGAGGCCGACTCGATCTTCATCCGGGACCTGTACGCCCTCCACGAGGCCGGTGCCATCCGGCTCCTGCCGCGGTACGACGAGGAGCACGGCGTGCTCGACGTCGAGGACCTGGACCGGCTGGTGCCCGACCTGACCGAGCGGACGTCGTACGCCTGCGGGCCGCCGGGCCTCCTGGACGCCCTCGAGGCCCACCACGCCGCGCGCGGCCTGGCCCTGCAGACCGAGCAGTTCCGGCCCACCCTGCAGGCGGCCGGCGAGGGCGGTGAGGTCACCTTCGACCGTGACGGCACCGTCCTGGAGTCCGACGGCGCCACCCCGATCCTCGACGCCGCCGAGTCGGCCGGCGTCCTCATGCCCAGCGGGTGCCGGATGGGCATCTGCTTCGGCTGCGTGATCCCGATGACCGAGGGAGCCGTGCGCGACCTGCGCAACGGCGAGGTCACCCGCGCCGTCCCCGGGGAGACCGACCCGTCCGGCGTCCCCGTCCAGACCTGCATCAGCGCTGCCGCCGGCGGCTGCCGCTTCGACCACTAGCCCGGCTGATCGAGCCTGTCGAGATCAACCGCACGTCGCAACACCGAGGAGCCTGCATGACCACGATCACCCGCAAGCCCGAGAACCCGATCGCCCACCTCACCCCCGAGGACGTCGAGCAGATCGGCATCGAGCTCGACACCATCCGCCAGGACATCATCGACGACCGCGGTGCGAGCGACGCGGCGTACATCCGCCGGGTCGTCGACACCCAGCGCAAGCTGGAGCTCGGCAGCCGGGCGGTGCTGCTCGCGAGCGCGTTCCCGCCCGCGTGGGTCCTGGGGACGATGGGCCTGAGCGTG
>CAZRKV010000118.1:0-8218 GCA_964600305.1 uncultured Nocardioides sp.
AGTCGGCGTTCTCGGCGAGGAAGCCGTAGCCGGGGTGCACCGCGTCGGCCCCGGTGCGCCGGGCGACGTCGATGATCTTGTCGATGTCGAGGTAGGAGTCGGCCGGGGTGGCGCCACCGAGCGCGTGCGCCTCGTCGGCCAGCCGGACGAAGACCGCGTCGCGGTCGGGCTCGGCGTAGACGGCCACGCTGCCGATCCCCGCGTCGCGGCAGGCCCGGACCACCCGGACGGCGATCTCGCCACGGTTGGCGACCAGGACCTTCTGCAGCGGCTTGACCTCGGGCACGCGACTCTCCTTGGGTTCTCTCCGACGGACGGCACCTCGATCAGCGCCGCCACCGGAGTCTAGAACCTCGCCTGCTCCGGGGCGGTGGCGGTTCCGGGTGCTGGGCCGATGCCCGTCCGGCGCAGCTCGCGGTCGATGGAGGCGTTGCCCCGACGCAGCAGCAGGTCGTCGGTGCCGGGCAGCCGGCCCAGCAGCTGGCTGAGCACCAGGTTGACGCCGAACCGCCAGGTCGTGAACCAGGGTGGGCGCCACGGCAGCCCGAGGTCGCGCATCGCGCCGGGGCCGAGCAGGCCGGTGGCGGCGCTGAGGATGCGCTCCTTCTCGAACCGCTTGCGCAGTGCGCTGCCCTCGCCGGAGTCGACCGCCTCGACCATGGCCCGGGCCAGGTCCCGCGAGTTCTTGTCCGGCGGCGGGTCCCCGGCGAGGAAGCGGTAGAGCAGCCGGCGACCGATCCGCTCGGTGTGCGGCAACCACTCCTCGTCGACCCCCATCAGCCAGCCCACGTAGGACCACAGGTGCATGATTGCGCGGCTGTCGCGGCGGGAGATCCGGTGCCCGAACAGCCGGGCGTGCAGCAGGAAGCTGGTGCTGAAGACGCCGAGGGTGCTCGCCTGGTCGTACTGGTTGATGGGGACGCCGCGCAGCTCCCACTCCCAGTCGGGGGCGCGCTCGAGCTGGTCGTTGACCAGGGCGTGCAGCAACCGCACCTGCACGGTCAGCCGCCACCCGTCCCCGTCGCGCGCCAGGCCGCCCGGGGTGGTGACGGCGAGCCACCAGCTGGTGGTCTCGGCGACCCGGCGCTCGGTGCCCGGGCCGAGCAGCCGCCCGGTGCGCACCAGCGGTTCCAGCGCGGCCGCGGTGCGGTAGCCCCCGAGCAGCGAGCCGAGACCGAGCACGCGGAGGCCGTCGACGCCGAGCCGGCGGCAGGCGTCGGCGCCGCGGGCGAGCAGGTCGTCGTCGAGCCAGGCGGGCCGGGCCTCGACCAGCTCGAAGAACTCGCGCAGGGGCGCCGGGGCGGTGCCATCCAGGCCGGCGCCGTGCTCCAGGGCAGCGCGGAACTGCGTCATGGTCACCGTGCGCTGGTGGCGCAGGGCGTGCACCAGCCGTGCCGCCGGCTCGTCGCGCCGCAACAGACCGGCCTGCAGCGCCGCGACGTCGGCGGCGTCGGGTCGGGCGCCCGGCCCGGCGGTGAGCCGCAGGGGAGCGGCGGCCCGCTCGGACCACCGGGGGTCCTGCCGGTAGCGCGTGGGCACCGGCCGTCCGGCGGCGTCCGGCGGGGGTGGCTGGAGCGTGCTTCCCGAGGGCATGCCCCGCACCCTAAAGTGAGGATTTGCTCATGTTCTACTCGCATTCCCGGAGGTCGGTTCGTGGCCAGGCCAGCGCGTCACCACCCGGTGCAGGCCCGATCCAGGGAAATGGTCGACCGGATCCTGGACGCGACGGCCCAGGTTCTCGACCAGCGCGGGTACGCGGGGCTGACCACGAACCGGGTGGCTGACCGCGCCGGGGTCAGCATCGGCTCGTTCTACCGCTGGTTCCACGACAAGGCCGACGTGGTGGAGGCGCTGCGGGTGCGCACCACCGAGGAGATGCTGGCCGGGTTGAGTGCGGTGCTCGCCGAGGGCGTGGAGCGGCCACCGCGCGCCGCGGTCGCGCTGGTGCTGCGGACCCTCGTGGACCTGATCGAGCAGCACGCGGGCGTGATCCGGGCCCTGGTGCGCGAGGCGCCGCTCGGGTCCCACGGCAACACGCTCCCCGAGGTCGAGCAGCAGCTGGCGGCCTACGTGCGGGTGTTCGTGCTGCGGCACGCCCCCGAGCTGCCCCGCACCGAGCGGGAGACCCGGATCCACCTGGCACTGGGCCTCACCCTGTCCAGCTGCCTGCGGATCGTCTTCGAGACCCCGCCGGAGGTGGACCGGGAGCGGCTGCTGGAGATGACCACGGACCTGCTCGCGCTCGGCATCGCCGCCCCCGCGCCCTGAGCGCGGCGCGGTAGACGGGTTAACAGGCGTTAACCTCAGCGTCTATGCTGGGGCCATGAGCTTTGACCTGTCGCGGGAGCACGAGGAGTTCCGCCGGAGCGTCCGGGCGTTCGCCGAGGCCGAGATCGCCCCGCACGTGGAGCAGTGGGACCGGGAGCACCACTTCCCGGTCGACGTGGTGGGGCGCATGGGCGACCTGGGCCTGTTCGGCCTCACCGCCCCCGAGGAGTACGGCGGCGCCGGGCTCGACCCGGCCGACGGACCGTTCACCTCGCTGTGCCTGGCGATCGAGGAGCTCGGGCGGGTGGACCAGTCGATGGGGATCACCCTCGAGGCCGGGGTCGGCCTCGGCATCACCCCGATCCTGGAGTACGGCACCGCCGAGCAGAAGCAGCAGTGGCTGCCCGACCTGCTCTCGGGCCGTCGGCTGGCGGGCTTCGGACTGACCGAACCGGGCGCCGGGTCGGACGCGGGAGCCACCCGCACGCGTGCCGACCTCGACGGCGGCGAGTGGGTCCTCAACGGCGCCAAGCAGTTCATCACCAACTCCGGGTCCGAGATCACCTCGCTGGTGACCGTGACCGCCCGGACCGGGGTCCGGGAGGGCGACCGGCCCGAGATCAGCGCGATCATCGTCCCCTCCGGCACGCCCGGGTTCACCGCCGAACCGGCCTACGACAAGCTCGGCTGGCACATCTCCGACACCCACCCGCTCACCCTCGAGGACGCGCGCGTGCCAGAGGCCAACCTGCTGGGCGAGCGGGGCCGCGGCTACGCCCAGTTCCTCGCCACCCTCGACGACGGCCGGGTCGCGATCTCCGCGCTCGCCGTCGGCCTGCTGCAGGCGTGCGTCGAGCTGTGCGTCGACTACGCCGGCGAGCGGCAGACGATGGGCGGGCCGATCGGGCGCAAGCAGGGTGTGGCGTTCCAGGTCGCCGACCTCGAGGTGATGCTGCACGCCGCCCGGCAGCTCACCTACCGGGCGGCCGCGATGAAGGACGCGATGCTCGCCGGCACGGGTCCGTCCCGCGCGGAGTTCAAGCAGGCGGCGGCCGTGGCCAAGCTCTACTCCTCGGAGTCGGCGGTGACCGCCACCCGGATCGCCACGCAGGTCTTCGGCGGCTACGGCTTCATGGAGGAGTACCCCGTGGCCCGCTTCTACCGCGACGCCAAGATCCTGGAGATCGGTGAGGGCACCTCGGAGGTGCAGCGGATGCTGATCGCCCGGGGCCTGGGGTTGCCCGTTGAGTGAGCGGCCACGCCTGCGCCGTACCACCGCGCGCCTCCTGGTGGTCTCCCACGAGGGTCGGGTGCTGCTGTTCCACGACCACGACCCGTTCGTCGACGGGTTCAGCTGGTGGAACACCCCCGGCGGCGCGGTCGACGCGGGGGAGGGCCTCCGGGACGCCGCGGTGCGCGAGCTGCACGAGGAGACCGGGTACGCCGCTGGGCCGGACGAGGTGCTCGGCCCGGTGGCCCGGCGTCGCGTGGTGCACGGCTACAGCGACACCGTGGTCGACCAGGAGGACGTGTTCTTCGGGATCCGGGTGGCCGCCTTCGACCTGGCACCCGCGGCGCTGACCGAGGCCGAGCAGGTGATGATGCTCGACCAGCGGTGGTGGGACCTCGACGAGCTGGCGACCTCCGGCGTGCGGGTGTGGCCGGCCGAGCTGCCCCGGCTGTGCGCCCTCCTCGACCGGCCCGGGGCGTGGCCGCTGGAGCTGGCCCCGACCGAGGAGTCCAGTGTCCCCGTGCGCCACGGGAGCCGGCACCGCTAGCCTCGGTGCCCATGAGCACCAGGTGGCGCCGCCTCGTCAAGGAAGTGCTGCGCTTCCTGGCGGTCGGGGGCGTGGCGACCGTGGTCGCGATCGTGCTGTTCAACTTCTTGGTGCACGGCTTCGGGCTCGGCGTCGGCCCGTGGCTGCACGAGGAGCCGGTCTTCGCCTACGTCCTGGCGAACCTGGTCGGCATGGCGATCAGCTACCAGGGCACCCGGGCCTGGGCCTTCAGCGGCCGCGACACCGCGCACCCGGACGGGGGAGTCACCGTCTTCCTGGTGATCAACGGCGCGACGATGATGATCCCGGTGGCCTGCCTGTGGATCAGCCGCAACCTGCTCGGGCTCGACGACCCGATCTCCGACAACCTCTCGGCCAACGTGATCGGCTTGTTCCTGGCGATGTCGGCGCGCTTCGTGCTCTTCCGACACCTGGTGTGGGCCCAGCCGTCCTACCGGCCCAGCGAGCGCAGCGGCCCGGTCACCGACGAGGCCACAGGTCGGTCCACGCGTGACCGAGCTGCCGGAGGAGGGTCCTGACCAGCGGCAGGCTCACTCCCACCACGTTGTGGTGGTCGCCCTCGATGCCGGTCACGAACGCCCCGCCCCACCCGTCGACGGTGAAGGCGCCGGCCACGTGCAGCGGTTCGCCGGTCGCCACGTAGGCGTGGACCTCGGCATCGTCGAGGTCGGCGAAGTGGACCGTGGTCGAGGCGGTCCGGCCCCGGTGGTCCCCGCTGGCGGTGTCGACCAGCCAGTGCCCGGTGTGCAGCACGCCGGACCGCCCCCGCATCGCCTGCCAGCGGCGTACGGCGTCATCGCCGTCCGCGGGCTTCCCCAGCACCTCGCCCCCGAGCTCGAGCACCGAGTCGCACCCCAGCACCACGGCCCGGTCGGGAAGGTCGTCGCGGGCGGCGACCGCGACGCACTTCGCCCGCGCCAGCTCCAGGGCCAGCTCGGCGGCCGGCAGGTCCGCGACCTGCGACTCGTCGACCCCGGAGACGACGACCGTGGGGTCGATCCCGGCCTGGCGCAGGGTCGAGAGGCGGGCGGGGGAGGCCGAGGCCAGGACCAGGTTGATCACGAACCCGACCCTAGGTCCAGCGCCGAGGGGAACACCTCCCGGTAGCTGCGCAGCGTGCCCCACGGGGTGGTGGTGGTCTCCGCGGCCAGCAGCGCCCTCGCCACGGCCCGCGTCACGCAGTCCGCGGCGGCCCCGAGCAGCCGGTGGTGCGCGACCGGGTCGGGGGCCGGCCGGTCGCCCGTGGCGAGGGTGAAGACCGTGTCACCGTCGAACATCGAGTGCACCGGGTGGATCGCCCGGGCCATCCCGTCGTGGCCCACGCCGGCCACCCTCGCGCACTGGGCCTTGGTCAGGGTGGCGTCGGTGGCGACCACGGCGAGGGTGGTGGCGAAGGGCGCCGGCCGGTCCGGCGGCAGGGCGGCGGCGGCCTCCCTGGCGGCGGCCAGGTCCCCCTCGTCGGGTCGGCGCAGCGGGGGCAGGTCCCCGGGCAGGCAGTGCCGGGCGGCGTACGGTTCGCCGGTGCCGGGGTCGACACAGGACCCCACCGGGTTGGTCACCACCAGGGCGGCCACGGTGGTCTCGTCGGGCAGCCGGCACGACGCCGTACCCACCCCGCCCTTGAGGCCGCCCGCGCTGGCGCCGGTGCCGGCCCCGACGTTGCCCTGACCGACGGTGCGTCCGGCGGCGTCGTACGCCGCGGCGCCGGTCGCCGCGGTCGGGTGGTGGCCGAAGACCCCGCCGCGACCGAGGTCGAAGAGGATGGCGCCCGGGACGATGGGGACCACCTCGCCGGGCCCACCCATCGGGTGGCCGATGCCGTCGGCCAGCAGGCGCCCGGCCACGCCGTCGGCCGCCGCGAGGCCGAGGGCCGAACCGCCCCCGAGGACGACCGCGTGCACCCGCTCCACCAGGTTCTGCGGGTCGAGCAGGTCGGTCTCCCGGGTGCCCGGACCCCCGCCCCGGACGTCGACGCCGGCGACGGCGCCGCCGGGCGGGGCCAGCACCACCGTGGTCCCGGTGAGCCACCCGGGGTCGTCGAGCGTCGCGTGGCCCACCCGGAGGCCCGGGACGTCGGTGAGGGCGTTGGTGGGTCCCGCGGTGGGGCCCGCGGTGCCTGCGGCGGTCATCGCGGCGCCTGCCCGCGCGGCGGGAGCGTGAAACCGGTGACCCGCTTCAGGAGGGGCCGCTCGTGGCTGCCCCCGCGCAGCGTGCCGGTGGCCCACTCCAGGCGCAGCCCGTCGTCGGCCACCTCGAGGGTGGCGATGTTGTTGTCGAACCAGGGGCGGCGCAGGAGCCGCCAGGTCAGCGGGGCGTCCGGCACCCGCGCCGACCTCGCCACCAGTCGCCCGATGGGCCCGGCGACCCCGTAGGACAACACGGCGGTGCCGAACCGCATCTTGCGGGGCAGCGGGTTGCGGATCGGCGAGCACACCGCCTGCAGCAGCCGACTGGTGAGCGGATCCGCCTCGCGGGGCTCCGCCTCGGACAGGTAGCTGTGGTGCACGTCGCCGGACAGGAAGGTGACCGTGTCCGGGGCGCGTCCGCGCTGCCCGCGGGCCACCTCGAGCACCATCGTCGCCACGGCGTGGAAGCCGTCCTGGAAGGCCGCCCAGTGCTCGAGGTCGGCCTCCTGTCGGAGCACCTCCCCGATCCGGCTGGCACGCCGCCCCCAGGCCCCCTCCGCGAGCGCCTCGGTGAAGGCCTCCACGTAGTGCAGGCCCGGGGCCAGCAGGAAGGGCAGGGAGGTCCCCACGAACAGGTGGCGCACGTCGCCGCGGAGCTGGCCGTCGAGCCATCGCATCTCGTCGGCGTCGAGCATCGAGCGGTGGTCGGGCTCCAGCTTCCGGGCCGCCCGGGAGTCGACGACCACCAGGCGGGCCTGGTCGCCGAAGTCGCGGGCGAAGCTCCACCGGTAGGTCTCGGGCTGCTGGTCGGTGCGCTCGGCGAAGGCGTCCAGCTCCGGCCCGAGGTCGCGCGCGCCGGGCCCCTGGTGGGCCGTCACCAGCTGCCAGATCTCGTCCTCCTCGCGCTCGGCGGGGCTGAGGTTGCCCAGGTGCTGGTAGACCCAGTACGACGCGAGGCCGGCGACGATCCGGTCGTGCCACCACTCGGTGGCCTCCATCTGGCGGCGCCAGGTCCAGGAGGTGTTCCAGTCGTCGCGCACGTCGTGGTCGTCGAAGATCATCGCGCTGGGCAGGGTCGAGAGCAGCCACCGGATCGCCGGGTCGCTCCAGGCGAGCTGGTAGAGGTGGGCGTACTCGTGGTAGTCGGCGAGCTCGGCGCCGGGCGGCTCGTCGATGTCCCTCCGGGAGGCGATGAACTCGCGCATCTGCGCGGTCGTCTCGTCGGCGTACACCTGGTCCCCGAGGAGGAGCAGCAGGCCCGGCCAGCGCACCGGGCCGGGCTCGGCGTCCTCCCGCTCGCCGGGGGTGTGGCCGGCCATCCGCAGGGCGTAGGCGCGCAGCGCGTCGATGCCGTGGGTGCGGTTGCCGGCGGCGTCGTGGGTCACCGAGGTGCGACAGGAGCCGTAGGCGATCCGCACCGGCCGGTCCGGGTCCAGCGTGGGCAGCACCGGGTCCGGGTACGCCGACCCCGGCTCGGGCCACACCACCTCACCGTCGAGCTCGACGCGGTACGGCGTCCGCGTCCCCGGCGCGAGGCCGGTGGCGGTCACCAGGGCGTAGTGGTGCCCGTGCACCGCGAAGGTGCCCGCCTCGGCGACGCAGGAGCCGGCGACCAACCGGACGCGGGCCGGGCCGTCGGCCTGCAACCACACCGAGGCGGTGGTCTCGTCGGTGTGGCGCAACAGGGGGCCCAGGAGGAGCGAGGTCACGGGGACAGCATGCCTCAGCCCGGGTCAGCGCGGGGCCCGGCGCGACGTGGCCGGCTCAGCGTGGGAGGCCGCTCGCCCGCCAGGCCCCCGGACCGTGCGGGAACGTCGCACGCAGCCGGCGGCGCGGTGAACCCCACTCCGAGCGCGGTCGGGGCGGGGGCTCCTCCCCACCGGACACCGCCGTGACCACGGCGACGACCGCCGCCACCTCCTCCGGGGTGGCGCTGGGGGTGAGCACCCGCAGGAGCGGCCGCTCCTGCCCGCTCGTGCCTCGCTCGACTCCGTCGCTCACAGCGGGATGTTCCCGTGCTTCTTC
>CAZRKV010000119.1:0-8205 GCA_964600305.1 uncultured Nocardioides sp.
GTCGAGCGTCTCGCCGGCGGCGAGGCGCTCGCGGATATGCGCGGTCATGCCCTGCAGCTCCTCGTGGCTCTTGGCGACGAAGTCGTCCTCGATGGCGTTGACCGCCTTGGCGACGGCCTCCAGCTGCCGCAGCGCCTTGCCCTCCCCGATGCGGAGGAGCTTGTCGATGATGGCTGGCACGGGCGGGCACTCCCTGGTCGCGGACGCGTTCGGACACCGGGCCCGGTGCACCACCGGGGCCCCGGGCCATGCTACCCACCGGGTGCACGGTGCGGGCACGGCGCGGGCACGGCACGAACCTCGCGGCCCAGCCCGGCGGCGAGGTCGCCGCGCTCGGCCACCACCACCGACTCCAGCCCCAACCAGCCCGCGAGTCGGCGCAGCTCGGCCGCGAGCGCGTGCGCGGTGTGCCGTGGCGCGCCCGGTTCGCTGTGGGCCGCTTCGACCAACAGGGTCCGGGCCGGGCGGTCCGCCTTCAGGTCGACGCGCGCCACCAGGTCCTCACCCAGCAGGAACGGCAGCACGTAGTAGCCATGGACCCGTTGGTGCCGGGGGACGTAGATCTCGATCCGGTAGCGGAAGTCGAACAGGGACTCGGTGCGGGCCCGCTCCCACACGACGGGGTCGAACGGGCTGAGCAGGGTCGCCGCCTCGACGCGGCGCGGCAGCCGGGCGTCCCGGTGCAGGTACGCCGGACGGTCCCACCCCTCGACCCGCACCGGGAGGAGCTCCCCGGCCCCGACCAGCTCCTCGACGGCGGGACGCGCGGCCTTCGCCCCCAGCCGGTAGTAGTCCCCGAGGCAGGGCACGGTGGCGACCCCGTGGGAGACGGCGGCCCGCCGGACCAGCTCCCGCACGGCCTCGTCCTCGGCGGGCACCGGCTGCTCGAGGACTGCTGCCGGCAGCACCCGCTCAGGCAGGTCGTACCGGATCTCGAACGAGCTGGTCCGACCGGCCACGGCGAGGTCGCCGCAGGCGAAGAGGTAGTCCATCGCCTTCCGGGTCTCCGACCAGTTCCAGCCCCAGTGGTCACGGCGTCGCGGGCCGGAGTCGTCGAGCTCGCGGGCGGTCGAGGCTCCCCGAGCGGCGACCTCGGCGAGCACCCGCCGGGCGACGTCCTCCCCGACGCCGGTCCACCACTTGCCGCGCCGGCGTCGGAAGTGCTCCATCCGGTGGCGCATCACCGGCCACAGCTCCACCGGCATCAGGGCCTGCACGTGCGCGAAGTACTCCACCAGCCGCCGCGGCCGCTGCTCGGCAGCACGACGGAGCAGGTCGGTGTCGTAGGGCCCCATCCGCGAGTACAGCGGCATGAAGTGGGCCCGCTGCAGGACGTTCACGCTGTCCACCTGCAGCACGCCGGTCCGTCGCACCGCGCGCTGCAGGGTCCGCATCGTCGGCACCGCGTGCGGGGGGTCGGTGAAGCCCTGCGCCGCCAGTGCGACCCGGCGCGCCTGCCGCTGGCTCAGCTCGGCGACCACCTCAGGTGATGTCGAGGATCTTCTCGCGAACGGCGTACATGACGGCCTCCATCCGGGAGTGCAGCTGCAGCTTCTCCAGGATGTTGCGCACGTGGTTCTTCACGGTGTTCTCGCTGATGTAGAGCTCACGCGCGATCTCGCGGTTGTTCAGGCCCCGGGCCACCAGGCGCAGGACCTCCAGCTCGCGCTCGGTGAGGCGGAGGCCCCCCGCGGCCGGTTCCCGCTCGGGTCGCGACATCTGCTTGAACTCGTCGATGAGCTTGACCGCCATCGACGGGCTGATCAGGGACTGGCCCTCCGCGACCACTCGGACGGCCTGGGCCACCTCGTCGATCGAGGAGTCCTTGAGGAGGTACCCGGCGGCACCGCTCTTGACGGCCTCGTAGAGGTCGGCCTCCTCGTCGCTCATGGTGAGCATCACGATCTTGGCCGAGGGGACCGCCTCCTTGATCGCCCGACAGGCCTCGATGCCGGAGCGGTGCGGCATCCGGACGTCGAGGAGCACCACGTCCGGGGCGCTGCGGGAGGCGACCTCGATCCCCTCCGTGCCGTCACCGGCCTCGCCGACCACCTCGATGCGGTCCTCCACCCCGAGCAGCATCGTGAGGCCACGCCGGAAGAGCTCCTGGTCGTCGACCACCACGACCCGGATCGGTTCCAGGCCGGCGTCCGTTGCTTCCGTCACACCGGCATCATGCCATGCGGCTCACCGACGCTCGACGAGGTCCTGCTCCTCGTCGCCGGCGACGTTGCCGTCGAGGTCCAGCGAGATGACCCCGTAGTCGTAGCCGCGCCGGCGGTAGACCACGGCCGGCCGCTCGCTCTCCTTGTCCACGAACAGGTAGAAGTCGTGGCCCACCAGCTCCATCTCGTACAACGCCTGGTCCAGGGTCATCGGGGAGGCGGCGTGGGTCTTCTCCCGCACCACGAGGGGCCCGTCACCGGTCACCTCGATCGGGCCGACGCTGCGGTCGCTCACGGTCTCGACGGCCTCCTCGGAGGCCTCGCCCTCCTGCTCCGCGGCCGGAGGGAACTGCGGCTCCTCCCGCAGCCCGTCGGGCACCACGTCGGCCATCGCCTCCCCCACCGAGACCGGCGTGTGGCGCCCCCGGTGGATGCGACGGCGGTCGGCGGCCCGCCGCATCTGTGTCGCCATCTTGTCCAGGGCCAGGTCCAGCGCCGCCATCTTGTCGACCGCACCGGCCTCGGCCCGGATCACCGGCCCCTTGGAGAACGCCGTCAGCTGTACCTTGACCGCCCGGTCGTGCTGGCGGGGGTTGCGCTCCCGGCTCACCTCCACCTGGACGCGCATGATGCGGTGGTCGTGCTTCTCGAGCTTCGCGAGCTTCTCCGCCGCGTGCTCACGGAACCGGTCGGTCACCTCGTGGTTGCGACCCTTGACGACGACGTCCATGTGACCCTCCTGAAGGAACAGCTGACCCGGTGTGGGTGGAGTCCGTCCGGCCGACCTGGTCTTCGTCCCCACAGCCGCCTGCTGAGGCGTTCGCAGCTTCCCTGCCACTACTGGCCTTCTCCCGGGCACCGCCGTGTCCGACGGCGGGCACGAGGCAGGACTTACTCCTAAGCCGCACCGTGATCACCACGCCCGGGGGTGTCCCCCCGTGCGTCGGCTTACGTGGGCCGTTTCGCCTGCGACTGGCATCGGCTTGCCGGCAGATCGGGGCACGGAGCCCCCTGCCGACGCAACCACGGACCCGGACGGACTCCATGTCGCGACGCTAGCCCACGAACCGGGCCGACGAAAGGGAACCCCCCACCGGCCTCCGCCGGACCGTCGCGGCGGCCACCGCCACCGCCCACGGCACCACTCCCGAGGCGGCGAGGGCGCGCTGCGCCTCCCGTGCCGTGGCGCCGGTGGTGACCACGTCGTCGCACAGCACGACGTACGCCGCTCCCCCGCGCCGCGCGGTCCGCCGCAGCCGGTCGGCGGGGCAGGCGAGCGACCCGGCGAGGTTGTCCGCCCGTGCCCGGGCGTCGAGCCCGGCCTGGTCCACCGCACCCCCGCGGGAGACCAGCAGCCCCGCGACCCGGGCGTCGCGACCGGCTCGTCCCAGCACCGTGGCGGCACGGCGGGCCAGCGCGGCCCCCGCGTCGTGACCCCGCTGCCGGGCCGTCCCGGGTCGCGACGGCACCGGGACCAGCAGGACCGGTCGGCTCCCGGGGACGGCAGCGGCGACGGCCCCCGCCAGGAGCCGGGCCAGGGGCGCCAGGAGCGGGCCCCGCCGGTGCTCCTTGTGCCCCACCACGAGGTCCGGGACCACCCCGGTGTAGGTGGCCCCGGCCCAGGTGGGGACGAGACCCTCCGGGCAGGGCGAGGGCCGGGCGGGGAACGGGGCGGCGGCGAGCCCCCGGTCGCAACGGCGGCACCACATCCGCCCGGGCGCTGCGCAGCCCACGCAGGAGGAGCCGGTCGCGAGGTCACGGAGCGGGTCGAGCAGCACCCGTCCGAGTCCACCCGGGGTGGTGCCGCTGGCCAACCCTGCCCCGGAGCTCCTGTGGACGAGGGTCGCGCCCGGGTCAGCCCGGGAAGGTGAGGGCGTCGACGGAGGGATCGATCACGACCTCCCTCGGGTCGGGGCCGGAGACGTCGATGCCGCCCTCGGAGGTGGTGACGTACTGGCCCGTGCCCGGCAGGGGCGACGCGGTGAAGCCCAGCACGGGATCGCGCAGCAGGGCCGTGAACGGCTGGTCCAGCAGCGCGCGGGAACCGTCGATCGGCACCTGCTGCACCTCCGAGAGCGTGTCGGTGAAGCGGTTGACGACCCCGAGCGTGGTGGGGTCGATCCAGTCCAGGCCCAACACCTCCAGCGGCTCCTCGGGGTTGCGGGCCACGACCTCGGCGGGGGTGGCCCCGGTGACCCGGCCCCGGGAGTCGTGCCGGACGCGGCTCACCACGATCCGGTCCCCGTCGGCCCCCTGGACCACGGCGACCAGGCGCGAGCCGTCCCTCGACACCACGAACCGTGAGACGTCGCGGCCCGAGATGCCCGGGACCCGGAGCCAGCGTCGCTCACCCCCACCCACGAGGCCGACCCTGGCCGAGCCGCGGCCGCGGTCGACCAGCCACAGCCGGCCGGCGACGTCCCAGCCCGGCGCCAGGAGGTCCCGACCCCGCGCGAGCGTGCGCACGCGGCCCCGGCCCCCCACCGGGGCGCCCAGGACCCGGTCTCCCCGCGCCGTCACGCCGGCCACGGTCTCCGCCGCCAGGTCCACCGCCAGCGACCGCAGTCGCGGGCCGCCGGGCCGACCGAGCGGTCCGGCCGGCGCGGGCTCCTCGTCGGGGGCGAGCGCGACCACGCGGCCGTCCCGGAGCCCCCACAGGCCCCCGGACGCGGACGGTACGGCGGGGTCGTACCGGTGCGCGTGGTCGACGCCGTACACGGTGGCGCTGCCCGAGGGCGAGACCGGCTCCCCGTTGATCATCAGCCGGATGTTGCGCACCGAGGACTCCTGCCCCAGCGTCCAGGTCAGCTGCGCCACCAGCATCTCCAGGACCTCGGGGCGGACCTCGCCCGGTGTCTCCAGGGCGACCTCGGCGGTGCCCTCGTCCGAGATCGGCACCGACAGCTCCAGCCTGGTGCCCTCCGGGGCGAAGCTCCTCGCCACCCCCGCCAGGTCCTCGTCCGGCCCCCGCAGGAGGCTCCGGGTGAGGGTGGTGGCGAGCTGTTCCCCGCGGGGCACGTGCACGGGCTCGGGGACCAGGACCTCACCGGCGGAGTCGAAGAAGAAGAGGGAGACCCGTCGGTGGTGCTGGTCGAACCAGGTCTCGGGGACGATCAGGGCGTCCGGGGCCCGGTCGATCCGCCACTCCCCCTCCTCCCGGACCATCGGCAGCTCCAGCTCGGCCCGGGCGGCGGGGAGCGGCCCCTGCCAGGCGCCCCGACCGTCGAGGTGGTTCGCGCCCACGAGCTCCACGCCCACGCGCCGGGCCCCCGTGGCGGAGGTGAGGTCGGCGTAGGTGATGGTGCTGCGTTCGGGCTGCCACTCCTCGGCGGCGCCGGAGGACAGGAACCGACGGGCCACGCTGGTCTGGATGGGGCTGGCCCGCATGGCCTCCAGGAAGGAGGTCACGATCTCCTGCGGGCCCTGGCCGGGTCGGGGCGGGTTCGGGACCACCACGGCGTCACCGCCGGGGCTGCCTCCGCTCGGCTCCGGGCCCTCCACCACGGGACCGGACACCGGCAGCTGGACGCAGGCGGACAGCGCCAGCGCGGCGAACAGCCCCCCGCCGACCCGGAGTCGCCGCCTCATCCCGGCACCTCCGCGTCCTGGGGGACCAACGGCAGCGGGCTGTGCCGCAACGGGGCGCCGGCGTGGCGGGGCAGCGTCAACCGGAACTGGGTGCCCTGGCCGGGGCGCCCCCACACCTGCAGCCACCCCCCGTGGAGGTGGGCGTCCTCGAGGGCGATCGACAGGCCCAGCCCGGTGCCGCCGGTGGTGCGGGCCCGGGCCGGGTCGGCGCGCCAGAACCGGTTGAAGACCATCGAGGCCTGCCGCGCCGTCAGGCCGACCCCGTGGTCGCGGACGGTGACCACGGCACTGTGCTCGTCGCAGGCCACCTGCAGGCGGATCTCCGACCCCTCCGCGTGGTCCACGGCGTTGCTGACCAGGTTGCGCACGATCCGCTCGACCCGGCGTACGTCGGCCTCGGCCAGGCAGGGATGGTCGGGGGCCTCGACGCGGATCGGGGAGCCGCGCTGGTCGGCCAGGGGGCCGGTGGACTCCGCGACCCGGAGCGCCACGTCGACCAGGTTGACGTCCTCGAGGTCCAGCATGGCGGCCCCCGCATCGAACCGGGAGATCTCCAGCAGGTCGCCGAGCAGCGTCTCGAAGCGGTCCAGCTCGGTCTGCAGCAGCTCGGCGGCCCGGGCCGTGGGCGGATCGAAGTCCGCCCGGGCGTCGTGCAGCACGTCACCGGCCATCCGGACCGTGGTGAGCGGGGTCCGCAGCTCGTGCGACACGTCGGAGACGAACCGGCGCTGGACCCGGCTCAGCTCCTCCAGCTGGCGGATCTGGCGCTGTAGGTTGGAGGCCATCTGGTTGAAGGAGACGGCCAGCCGCGCGAGGTCGTCCTCACCCCGGACCTCCAGCCGCTCCTGCAGCCGACCGGCGGCGAGCCGCTCGGCCACCTCGCGGGCCATCCGGATCGGCGTCACCACCTGTCGCGAGACCAGCCAGGTGACCCCGGCCACGAGCAGGAGGAGCAGCACGCCCGTGGTGAGGAGGGCCCTGGTCACCAGGCCCATGGTCCGTTGCTCCTCCTCGAGCGGGAAGAGGAAGTACAGCGTGTTGGCGGTCCCGTCGGCCGGCAGCCGGACCTGCGACCCCACCACGACGCCCGGCCCCTCCACGAGGTTCGCGGCCCCCGTCGACCGGATCCGGGTGTAGGTCCAGGCCGTCGTGGCGCTGTCCTCGAAGTGGGCCCGCAACGAGGCGGGGACGCTGGTGGTGTCCAGCCCCTCGGTCCGGATCTGTCCTCCCGGGCCGGAGAGCATCACGCTGAAGCCTCGGGCGGCGCCGCGCACGATGAGCGGCTCCACCAGCTGGGCCCGCTGCTCGGCCGGCTCGAACTCCGTGCCCTGGGCCGCCGCCAGCCGGCGCTCCGCCTCCGCCGTCTCGTTCTCCACCTCCGCCACCACGGTCTCGACCCGGTTGTCCAGCAACCCCTCGCGGGTCTGGCCCAGCATGAACCAGCCGACCACGGTGACCACGGCGAACGAGAGCAGGACCGTGCTCGCGACGACCCGCGCCTGGACCGAGCGGCGCCAGAAGGTGAGGGCGCGCCCGAGCGGGAGCGGGGGCCTGCGACGTGGCATGTCGGTCCCCCCGGCCTCAGGGGCTCCCGATCTTGTAGCCCACGCCGCGCACGGTCACGACCACCTCCGGTCGCTCCGGGTCGTGCTCGACCTTGGCGCGGAGTCGCTGCACGTGCACGTTGACCAGGCGGGTGTCCGCGGCGTGCCGGTAGCCCCAGACCTCCTCGAGCAGCACCTCGCGGGTGAAGACCTGCCCGGGCCGGCGGGCCAGGCAGACCAACAGGTCGAACTCCAGCGGGGTCAACCCGATGGGTCGGCCGTCCCGGGTGACCTGGTGCCCGGCGATGTCGATCGTGAGGTCCCCGACCCGCAGCACGTCCTGCTCGGGGACCTCGAGGCGGCGTACCCGGGCCTTGATCCGGGCGACGAGCTCCTTGGGCTTGAACGGCTTGACGACGTAGTCGTCGGCGCCGGACTCCAGGCCCGCCACCACGTCGGTGGTCTCGCCCTTGGCCGTCAGCATCACGATGGGGACGCCGGACTCCGCCCGGACCTCCTCGCAGACCTGGAGGCCGCCCTTCCCGGGCAGCATCAGGTCCAGCAGGAGGACGTCGGGGCGGTAGTCGCGGAACACCTCGAGCGCCGCGTCACCATCGGTGCACACCCGGCTGTCGAAGCCCTCCTGGCGCAGCACGATCGAGAGCATCTCGGCCAACGACGTGTCGTCGTCGACGACCAGCACGCGTCCCCTGCCGCTACCGTTCCACTCCTCCGGGTGGGTCATGGTGGCCATGGTGCCCCAGCTGGGCCTCAGTAGCGGTACTGGTCCGGCTTGTAGGGACCGGCCACCGGGACGCCGAGGTAGGAGGCCTGCTCGTCGGTCAGGGTGGTCAGCTGCACCCCGAGCGAGCCGAGGTGGAGGCGGGCCACCTCCTCGTCGAGGTGCT
>CAZRKV010000120.1:0-8196 GCA_964600305.1 uncultured Nocardioides sp.
GCAGGAGCGGGCGACCATGCACCTGGACACCGTGTGCACGATGGTCGACGTCGACCGGGTGGTGATGTACCCCAACATCGCCGACCACCTCGCGGCGTACGCCGTCACCACGCGGGAGGGGGTGGCCGCGGAGGGCCCCGACGACCTGGACCTGGCAGTGGCGCCCCCGGCGCCGTTCCTCCGGGCGGCGGCGGACGCCCTGGGGATCGACGCCCTGCACCGCATCGACACCGGGCTGGACCCGGTCACGGCCGAGCGCGAGCAGTGGGACGACGGGAACAACACCCTCGCGATCGCGCCCCGGGTGGCGGTCGCCTACGAGCGGAACGCCGCCACCAACGCCCGGCTCGAGGAGGCTGGCATCGAGGTCATCCGGATCGCCGGGTCCGAGCTCGGGTCCGGACGCGGCGGTCCGCGGTGCATGTCCTGCCCGGTGGTGCGGGACCCGCTGCCCGGGGTGGACTGGTCACCGGCCTGATCGCGCCAGGACCCGGGCCCTGACCCCGGTCCGACCCGGGGAATGTAGAGACCCGGCCGCTGCTGACGGGGGACACAGCAACGACCGGGCTGAGCCCAATCTACGGCACCGACCAAGCCCACGACAGGTCATCGAGGCATGGCGTACGACATACCCCCGGGTGCATGCATGGACCAACCGTCGCGCCGGGGTCGGTGGCGTGCTCCGGACGGGGTCCGGGGCCCCGTCGGTTCAGCGGATCGTGACCTGGCGGGTGGCGAGGCTGCTGCGGGTCGACCGCTCCTCCGGGGAGAGGGGCGCGTCGTCGGCGAGCGCGGTGCCGAGGGCGGCGCGGAACTCCTCGGCCGGGTCCTCCAGTGCCTCCGGCCCGGTGCCGACCGGGAGGTCCCAGACCGGCGTGAGCAGGCCGTGGGCCCG
Source organism: uncultured Nocardioides sp. (assembly GCA_964600305.1). Classification (GTDB taxonomy): domain Bacteria; phylum Actinomycetota; class Actinomycetes; order Propionibacteriales; family Nocardioidaceae; genus Nocardioides. The sequence continues at coordinate 896 of CAZRKV010000120.1, forward strand.
GAACATGCCGACCAGCCGGGCCCCCTCGACGAGGACGTCCCGCCCGGCGACGTGCAGCCGTGCCAGCGCGTCGAGCACCCGGTCCTCGGGCTCGGGCAGCACCCAGCGCAGGTGCTCCTTGCTGCCGACGCTGGTCCAGTACGCCGCGGACACGCCGGTGAGCCGTGCGGTCGGCTGGGCGACCTGGTTGGCCTGCTCCAGCGTCGCCGCGACCGTGCCGTCGGGGTCGTCCAGGTCGTCGACCCAGAAGTCGAACCCCTCGTGGACGGTGACCTCCAGGGAGTCCTGGGCGAGCTGGTCCTGCAGGCGCGGGACGTCGAGGCCGGGCGCCTCGGTCAGCCCCACCGGGCCGGGCTCGGCGACGAGCGCCTGCTGCAGGACGGCGCCGAGGTCGCGTGCGGGATCCCCGAAGTTGTGCTGGACCTGCAGGCCCAGCCAGATGTCGCCCCCCTGGCGCACGAGGGCCGGGGAGGCGCCGGGGAGCAGCGAGCACAGCTGCACCGACCGGTCGGCGTGCTCGCCGGCCAGGCGCAGGGGCGCGGTCGCGGCCGGCACCAGCTCACGCATCGCCACCACGTCGGTCTCGGAGGGCATCCCCTCGAACGGCCGCGCGACGTACGCCGGCGCGGCGGCCGGGTCGCCGTGGCAGTTCTTGTACCGCTTGCCCGAGCCGCACGGACAGGGTTGGCGCGGCCCGACCTCGCCGGGAGCCGCCTGCTTCTCACGTGCCTTGGTGCGCGATGCCTTGCCCATGCCGGCCGAACCTATCCGCCGAGGAGTCGCAACAGGTAGCCGGGCCGGTCGGTGATCACCGCGCGGACGCCGTACTCGCGACAGATCTGCAGGTCCTGGGCGGTGTTGACGGTCCACACGTGGAGCCGCCGGTCCTGCTCGACCAGCCGGCGGGCGAACCCGGGATAGTCGCGCAGCACCTCCATCCCGGGGCCGACGAGCCAGTCGTCGCCGATCACCCGGCGCAGCATCGTCCACTGGTGGGGCTTGTCGATCAGCTGGACCACGGGCACCTGCGGCGCGTGGCGGCGTACCCGCTGGAGGGCGGTGACCGAGAAGCTCATCACGCGCGCCGGGGCGCGCTCCCGGTCCCACCCGAAGTCCCGGAGCATCTCCACCAGCCGTCGCTCCACGAGTCCGGCGTACCGGGTGGGGTGCTTGGTCTCGATCGCGACCTTGATGTGGCGGTCGTGGTCGGCCACCATCTCGAGCAGCTTCCGGAGGGTCAGCACCCGGCCGTGCTCCTCGTCGAGGTCCGGGGCCTCGTCGTCCAGGTCGGCCCAGGGGCGCTTCCAGGTCGCGACGTCGAGCTCGCTCAGCTCGTCCAGGTTCATGGTGGAGACCACGCTGCGGGTGCTGGCGACCCGCCGCAGGTCCCGGTCGTGGACACACACGAGGTGGCCGTCCGCGGTCAGCCGCACGTCGCACTCCAGGCCCTCCGCACCCTCCTCGAGGGCTGCGACGTACGCCCCGAGCGTGTGCTCGGCGATGTCGTGGCTCGCGCCGCGATGTGCGATGACCTGCGGCCTCATGCCCCCATCCTGCCAACCGGATCGACCCCACGCACCCAGGCCGGTACGGCGGTTCCGGGCCCCTCGCTCAGACGACCGTCGCCACCGTGAGCAGGTACTCCCAGCGCATCGTCCCGGACGGGTCGGCGTACCGGCGCCCCAGGTCGTCGAGGGACCGGTCCAGCTCGGCGGTGCGGGCCGGGTCCGCCGCATTGTTGCGGTAGGCCGCCAGGGTCGGGCCGTAGTGGGTGGCGGCGAAGTCGCGGAACTCCTCGGGTCGGGCGAAGTGGTCGACCACGACCTCGCGCCGCTCGTGGCGGACGTCGGTCGCGCTCGGCCCGAACAGCTCGGCGAGGTGCTGCTCGGAGCCCCACAGCGGAGGCGGCTGGGCCCCGGGCGGCGGTGGGGGTAGGTACGGCTTCATCGCCGCGAACATCTGCCCGATGGACCCCTCCGGTGTCCAGCTCACCAACCCGATCCGGCCCCCGGGGCGGGTGACCCGGAGCAGCTCGGTGGCGGCCCGGGTGTGGTGGGGCGCGAACATCACCCCCACGCAGGAGATCACCGCGTCGAAGGAGTCCTCGGGCCAGGGGAGGTCCTCGGCGTCCGCCGGCACCCACTCCAGTCGCAGGCCCTCGCGCTCGGCCCGTCCGCGCCCGGTCGCGAGCAGCTCCGGAGTCAGGTCGCTGGCGACCACGTTCGCGCCGCGCCGGGCGGCCGGGATCGCTGCGTTGCCGGTGCCCGCGGCCACGTCCAGCACGCGATCGCCCGGGCGGATGCCGCAGGCCTCGACCAGGGTGGCGCCCAGGTCCGGGATCACGGTGTCGGCGACCAGGGAGTAGTCCCCCGAGGCCCACATCGCGCGATGCTTGTCCTTGAGCTGGCGGTCGGCCCGTCGCTCCTCGTCCAGCCGGTCCTCGGGGACCGGCGGTGCTGCCTTCTCGGTGGCCATGGCGTGTACCTCTCGTCCGGGGGGATGTTGCCTGGAACGCTAGGACCGGGCGAACCCGCTCCCCCAGTGCGAGATCTGTACCTGCTAGACCAGTGGGCGTACCGTGATCGGCATGGGGGCGTCCTACCGCCAGTTCTGCCCCGTCGCCAAAGCCATGGAGCTGCTCGACGAGCGCTGGACGCTGCTCCTGGTCCGGGAACTGGTCTGCGGCAGTGAACACTTCAACGAGCTGCGTCGCGGACTGCCGACCATGTCGCCCTCGTTGTTGTCCAAGCGCCTGCACCAGCTCGTGCGGGCCGGGGTCGTCGTGCGTCACGAGGACGACCACGGGGTCCGCTACCTGCTGACGCCGGCCGGTGAGGAGCTGCGAGCCGTGGTCGAGGCCGTGGGGGCGTGGGGCACCCGCTGGGTCGGCGAGCTCGGCGAGGCCGACCTCGACCCGCAGCTGCTGCTGTGGGACATGCACCGCCGCGTGGACCTGGCCGCCGTGCCACCCGGCCGGACCGTGGTCCGGTTCCGGTTCCCCGACGTGTCACCGCCGGCCCGGGACTGGTGGCTGGTGATCAGCGACGGCGTGGTCGACGTGTGCGACGCCGATCCCGGTCACCCGGTGACCGTGGGCGTGACCGCACCGCTGCGGGTGCTGACCCGGGTGTGGCGCGGGGACACGGGCTGGGCCGACGCGGTCGTCTCCGGCGATCTCGTGGTCGATGCCTCGACCGCCGTACGCCGCGCCGTACCGGGCTGGTTCGCGCTCTCGATCTTCGCGGCGGTCCCGCGGCCCGCACTCGCCACCGTCGGCCCCGCCCCCGGAGGCGGGTTCGACGAATCCGGGGACAGCCACGCCTGAGCCTCCCTACCCTGCTGCTGTCGAAGGGGAAGGATGCCTCGGGAGCTCGAACGACCAGCATCGGACGCCCAGCACGCGGAGCCGTTCCCGGCCCGGTACTGGACGCAGCTGACCGACGTGCGCGTGCCGGGCAGCGCCGACCGCATCGACCTGGTGCTGGTCGGCCCGAGCGGCGTACACGTCGTGATCGACCGTCCGGGATCGTCGCCGACCCTCTCGGCCGCTGACGGGCCCGACACCGACCTGCAGCAGGCGGTACGGCGCGCCGCGGCGGCCACGGCGGCGGTCGCCGACCTGCTCCCGCTCCGCTACCGCCACGTCGTGACCTCGGAGATGTCCCTGGGGGGCCTCACCGGGACCGTGCTCAGCTTCGGCGAGGTGTCCGCCTGCTCCCCGGACGTGCTGCGGCAGGCGTGGCGACACCGGGCGCGGACGGTCTCGACCTCGGAGGCGACTGTGATCGCACGCCTGCTCCGCGACCGCCTGGAACCGTTCCCCGTGGAGCCGGCACCGCGAGGCCGGGCGTGGTGGCGTCGGCGGTCCTGGCGCTGGGTGATCGCCGGCGCCGCGGCCATCACCGGAGTGGCAGCCGGTGTCGCGGCAACCGTGGGCCTGCCGATGCCCTGAGGGCAGGGACGTCGCCCGGGTGATGATTCGCGCTCATGGTCGTGAGGGTGACCGAGCTCCCCGTCCTGGAACCCGAGGACCAGCGCATCCTCGGCAGCCTGTTGGAGAAGCAGGCCACGGTGCCGGCGTCGTACCCCCTCACGGCGAGCGCGCTGCGCTGGTCCTCGGGATGCACGCGGGAGCCGAGGTCCGTCACCTCGACGAGTGGCGCGGCCACGACGTCCGGCTCGACCTCGTCCTGCACGACCCCGCCTTCGTCGTCGAGGTGCTCGAGAGGGCCGGTCTCGTCGACATCGAGTGGTACCTGCGCGGGCCGTCCACCTCGCGGGACGAGACGACTCAGCGGCTCTACGTGATCGGTCGGCGACCCACCTGACGGGCACGGCTCCACAGGTGCCGGAGCAGGCGCCGGTCGGGCTGCTCGGCGCCGACGTGGCGCCGGGGCGACGGGGGGTTGGTCCTGAGGATCTGCTGGGCAAGGAAGTCGTCGAAGTACATGGCTCCACCCTCGCAAGCGGCACAGCCGGACGGGAGTGGCAGGATCGACATAAACTGCTAGGATCTTGCCACCATGGTCCAGCACCGTCCCCGAGTCACGATCCCGCTCGTCGACGGCATGACCCTGTTCGAGATCGGCATGCCGCTGGAGGCACTGGGCTACGACTGGGACCCCGACCAGGGCCCGCTCTACGACGTGACACTGTGCGGGGACCAGCGCGGCGTGCGCACCCATACCGGTGTCCGCCTGACCCCGGACCGGCCGCTGAGCGCCGTGGCCGAGGGCGACACGGTGCTCGTGCCGGCGGTGCCAGCCGGGCGATCGGTCGGCTCCCGACTGGTCCGCGAGCTGCGACGTGCGGCCGATGGTGGTGCCCGGATGGCGGCCCTGTGCACCGGCACGTTCGCACTCGCCGAGGCCGGCCTGCTCGAGGGCCGACGGGCCACGACCCACTGGCGGCACGCGCCGCTGCTGCAGCGGACGTATCCCGACATCGAGGTGGACGCGCGCGCGATCTACGTCGAGGACGACGGCATCTTCACCAGTGCCGGCTCTGCGGCGGGCCTCGACCTCTGCCTGCACCTGATCCGGCGCGACCACGGGGAGCGTGCCGCGAACGCCACGGCGCGCTACCTCGTGATCGCTGCCCACCGCGACGGAGACCAGGCGCAGTACGTGCACGCGGAGCCGCTGGAGGACCGCGCCACGTGGTTGGACGACCTCCGCGACTGGCTGCGGGAGGACATCCGTCGGTCGGTGACGTTGATCGAGCTGGGACGAGCGGCGAACCTGTCACCCCGCACCCTGGCGCGTCGGTTCGAGCGAGACGTCGGCACCACGCCGATGCGCTGGGTCACCATGGAACGGGTCGCGGCGGCCAAGGTGCTGCTGGAGACCACCGACCTGACCGTCGAGCGGATCTCGTCCGAGGTGGGCTTCGGGTCGCCGGTCACGTTCCGGACGGCCTTCACCCAGGAGGTCGGCATCTCCCCGGGGCGCTACCGCTCGCGGTTCACGACAGGGCTGGACGCTGCTCCGGCATGACCGGTTCCGCGTGGGCTACGCGGTCAGCGGCGCAACCGCAGGACGATGACGGCGCCCACGTAGGCGATGCCGGCGATCGCGCCCAGCACGTAGTACGGCGAACCGTCGTGGCCGCGCGCGACCTCGATGATGAACCCGGCGATCACCGCCACGATCAGCACCGCGCCCGCGAACAGGGTGGCGTCGTTGTCGATGCTGCGCATGCGTTCGTCCCGACGGTCCATCAGCCCGGCGACGGTCTCGCTCTTGCGGCGTACCAGCATCAGGGCAGCCGCGAAGCCGACCATCAGCAGCAGGCCGAAGACACCGAAGCCGAGGTCGTCGCCCACGACGCCGGCGACCAGGTAGCCCAGGCCGATCACGGCGGCGACACCGGGGACTGCCCAGCTCATGGTGGCCACGGGTGCGTCATTCCTCGTCATCGAACAGCTCCTCCACGGTCGAGTCGAAGTAGCGGGACAACGCCATCGCCAGCGGCAGGGACGGCAGGTAGCGCCCGTTCTCGATCGAGTTGATCGTCTGCCGGGACACCCCCAGGGCCGCGGCCAGCGTGGCCTGTGACAGGTCGGCCTCCTCACGCAAGGCCCTCACGAAGTTCCGCACCTGACAAGCATGCTTGACATCTGGGGGTATGTCAAGCGACCTTGTCACCTGGTCAGGTCAACCCGGTGGCGCGCCCCGACGCCCTCCAGCTCGAGATGCTCAGCGGCCGCCATCCTGAGGAACAGCAAGTAGGCCCGCTACTCGTCGCAGAGGACGTTGGAGTAGGACCAGACCTGGCGGACGAAGCCACGGCGTCAGTCAAGGGCATCGGCCGAAGTTGTCACCGGCTGCTCGATGAGGGCGGCAGCGTAAGCATCGGCCACGCCGTCCGAGAAGTCCATCAGCCGTTGGACGTTGGTTGCACTCAACCACCCACGTGGCGTGCGGCCTTGAGAAGGCGTGCCCTGCAGTCCCAAACGTTGATCGGCCTCAGCGCGGAACTCGGGTGTGCTGAGTGCGCCGACGGGAATCCCTGTGTTGAGCCCACCATACGCACCAAAAGGGACCATCACGGCGCCGTCGCTGTAGAGCGTCACGACGGCTCGGAGCCCGTTCTTGGAGGGTCCACGAGCCGCCAGCACCACGTGGTTGGGGCCGAACCATCGGCTGTGACCCGCGCCCGTCCACCGTCGGACCACCTCGGTGGCCGCTTCACGGACCGGACCGGGGCACTGCTCGAAGAACTCCTCAACAGATCCGATCGACTCACGTTTGCTCTGCTCGACCTTAGCCGTGAACTCGTTTGGCTTCACGACTGCGGTAAACAGTGGAGCCCAATCGCTGTCCCCAATGCGCACCGCCCTCGCTTCCACGAGCCAGACCGCGATTCCTCGTTCCGTTGAGTGTTCAGCCAGATCATTCAGGTACTCAGCGACGGCACGGAATTCGTCCCGGTGCCGTTCTGCAACGACGACCAGCCCTTTCGCCTCGGCTGCCACCGCGTACGCGAGCCCCCGGGTCAAATGATCGTGGTCCCCAGTCCCGTACTGATTCTCGACGACGAACGCGCCTTCCCCCTCGACCTGCGTGACGATGTCGATGCGCCGACCAGCAGTGGTGGGGACTTCGGTCTCGCCGATGGAGCTGAGGTCAACGCCAATGGCATCACCAAGGGCGTCGAGTTGCTCAGCCAGGAGAGGAGTGAAGTCCGCCGCTTCTCCCTTCCAGGCCTGGGAGAGCCGGCCAAACACGAGCTTCGCCATCGTGGGTTTGGTGGTGCTGATGGGTGCGGTCGACCTGAAGTCGGTCATGAACGTCTCCCTG
>CAZRKV010000121.1:0-8186 GCA_964600305.1 uncultured Nocardioides sp.
TCCTCCAGGTTCGACGCCTCGGCGGTGTCGATCTCGCTGGCCTGCTCCGCGATCAGGGCCCGGGCCTCGTCCGGGGTGTGGGACCGACCGAAGAACTGGTTGATCAGCCCCAGGTTCATCGGGAACGAGTACACCTGGCCCTGGTACTTCGCGAAGACCCGGTGCTGGTAGTCGGTGAAGTCGGTGAACCGGTTGGCGTACTCCCACACCCGCTCGTTGGAGGTGTGGAACAGGTGCGCGCCGTACACGTGCACCTCGATCCCCGTCTCCGGGTCGGGCTCGCTGTAGGCGTTGCCCCCGAGGTGCCGTCGGCGCTCGAGCACCAGCACGTTCAGCCCCAGCTCCGAGGCGCACCGCTCGGCGATCGTGAGGCCGAAGAAACCGGAGCCGACGACGACGAGATCGGGGTTGGTGACACGTGGACCGGACGAGGCTGCGTCGGACAAGGCTGGACAACTCCTGGTGAGGGGAGCCCCGGTCCCCGGGGCGCGGTCAGTCTAGTGAGCGGGCGGTACGGCTTGTCGATTCCATGCGGGGAGGGCGCGCATCCGGCGCGCCGAGGCGATGGCCCTGGTCACGTTGGCCACCTCGGCCCGGCCACCCCGCCAGGGGCTCAGCACCACCACGGCCAGCACGAGGAGGAACGGCTTGAGCCGCACCAGCACGTTCTCGCCGTACCGGAAGTGCACGACGAAGAGGTTGCGGAACATGTAGAACCCCTTCCACGTGTCCAGGGCGTGCTGCTGGTCGAAGTCGAGCTGGCGCACCACCACCGCGTCGCGGACCCCCCGCACCGCGAAGCCGGCCCGGCGCGACCGGAGGGCGAAGTCGACGTCGTCGTAGAAGATGAAGAACCCGGGGTCGGGCAGACCGATCGCGTCGATCACGTCCCGGCGGACGAGGAAGCCCTCGAAGGCCACGTTGTGCAGCTCGACCAGCTCCGGCATCGCCGCCCGCGTGGCGTAGCGCTCGTCCACCGTCGCGCGCTTGGGGCGGATGGCCAGCGGGTTGGCCAGGTCAAAGTCCAGCGCCGCCTTCTCGACGAGCCGCCCGGCCAGGTCCTCGCGGGTGGCGGCCAGGCAGGGCTCGTCGTACCGGAGGAGCACCTCGAGCGCGTCCGGGGCCGGGACGACGTCGTCGTCCATGAGCCAGATCCGGTCATGACCGGCCTCCCAGGCGCGACGCATCCCCAGGTGGAAGCCGCCCGCTCCACCGAGGTTCTCGCCGGGCGTGACCACCTGGAGCGGGAGGTCGCCCCGCGTCGCGCGCTCCCGGAGCACCTCCCCGGTGGCGTCGGTGCTGGCGTTGTCGACGACGAGCACGGCGTCCGGGGCCCGGCTCTGGGCGGCCAGGCCGTCCAGCATGCCCGACAGCAGGGCCGCACGGTTGTAGGTGACGACCACCACGGCCACGGACTCGGGCGGGGACTCGGAGGGAGACTCCCAGGAGGACTCGGTTGCGCGCACCTCACCCACCCAGGAACCGTCGGTGACCGGTGAAGTCGCCTCGCAGGCCGGCCCACATGGCCGCGAGGCTGGTCCGCAACCGCGCCGCGCTCGGGCGGGTGAGGGTGTAGAACCACAGCGTCTTGAGCACGAAGGCGAGCACGTGCGGCACCCCCCGGTACGCGCGGAGGTTGGCGACGTTGTTGCGGGCCATGCAGTAGTGCTTCAGGTCGCTCGGGCTGTGGTTGTACGTCGTCCGCCCGCCCATCATCGGCGTGCCGAGGTCGTCGGTCGCCGGGTGGTGGAAGTGGCTGTCGACCACCGTCGCCACGCGGGCGCCGGCGGCTCGTGCGCGCCAGAGGTACTCCACGTCGTCGCCCCAGATGAAGAACTCCTCCCGGGGCAGGCCGATGCGCTGCACCAGGTCCCACGTGACCAGGACCCCGTTGAAGGGGATCACGACGTCGCGGATCAGCCCGTCCTCGGCCGCCGCCACGACGTCGGCCATCCGGTGCACCACCGAGGTGCTCCCCGGCAACCGGATGGGGAAGCACAGCCGGCGGGGGTCGTGCTCGGCCAGCACGGCCGGGCCCCAGAAGTCCAGGGTGCCGTGGTGCTCGAGCAGGCGGGCCAGGCACCCGGGCTCGGGGAGCCCGTCGTCGTCCATCAGCCAGGCCAGGTCCGCGCCGGCGTCGACGGCGGCCGCCAGCCCGGCGTGGAAGCCACCGGCACCGCCCCGGTTCTCCGGGAGCGCCACCACGTCGACCTCGGGTGACCCGGCCTCGCGCGCGGCGAGCCACTCCCGGGTCCCGTCGGTGGAGGCGTTGTCGACGACCACCACCCGGTCCAGCTCCGGGACCTCGACGAGTCGGGTGAGCAGGCGCTGCAGGAGCGGGAGGCGGTTGAAGGTGACCACCACGCCCACGACGCGCGGCGTGGCCGGATCGCCGGCCGGGGGGTCAGTCCAGGTCACGGCCGCAGCCTACGGGCTGGCGTCCGCGAGCAGGGGCCCGGCTCCCGGCGTCAGCAGGAGGCCGCCAGGTCGTCGGTGTCGTTCGCGGCGTACCCCTCGGACAGGGAGCCCACCGAGCCTCCCATGGTGCCCTGCGGCTTCGGGGCACCCTTCGAGCCACCCCCGGAACCCCCGCCGGAGCCACTGCCGGAGCCGCCGCCGGAACTGCTGCCGGACCCGCCGTCGGCGCCGGCCTGCCGGCGCCCCTCCGCCCGGTCGATGGCCCGCTGCACCCGCTCCTGGATGTCCTCGATGTCGGGATCGGCGGTGTTCACCTGCGGCGGCACGAAGGAGAGGCTGGAGATCTTGTGCTCACGTGCCTTGAGTGCGAGGTCGATGAAGCGGTGCAGCTCACCGGAGGGCAGGTTGGTCGAGACCATCGCCGACCCGGCGTCGGCGATCTCGGAGAAGTTGCGCACCGCCTGCTGGGGGCTGACCTGGGAGAGCATCGCGCTCATCACGCACTTCTGCCGCGCCATCCGGGAGTAGTCGTCGGAACCTTCCCGGGCGCGGGCGAACCACAGGGTGTCGTGCCCGTCCAGGGTGCGGACCCCGGGCTCGATGTAGCCGGTCACGTCGCTGCCCAGGCCCCCGACCGGGATCCGGTCCCGCACGTTCAGCCGGACACCCCCCAGGGCGTCGACCAGGCTGGTGAAGCCCTTGATGTCGACCATCGCCCAGTAGTCGATGTCGAGACCGGTGATCCCCTCGACGGCGGAGCGGGTCGCGACCAGGCCCGGTCGTTCCTCCCCCGGGAACAGTTCGGGGTGGTCCTGGGCCCATGTGTTGACGCTGTTGAGGTAGCAGTCGTCGGTGCAGTCGAAGCCGTCGGGGAACTGTTCGGCCATCACCGACCCCTCGGCGAACGGGAAGTCGGTCATGTTCCGGGGCAGCCCGAAGAGGACGGTGCGACCGCTCTCGGCGTCGATGCTCGCGACGTTGACCGAGTCGGGTCGCAGGCCCCAACGCCCCTGGCCCGAGTCACCTCCGACGAGGAGCACGTTGTAGCGCCCGGCGCTCGCGGCCGCCGCGGCGCCGTCGCCGAACATCGACCCCACGAAGCCGCGCTGGACGCTGACCAGGTGGGCCCCGAAGAGGAGCGTGCCGGCCACGGTGAGGCACAGGAGCCCGTTCATGCCCACGACGGCGACCCGCTGCCGCTGGTGCAGCGTGAGCGGCCGCCCCAGGCGCCAGGCGTCCATGAACAGGGCTGCCCACCCCACCGCGGTCGCCATGAGCACCGCCTGCAGGAGCCCCAGGACGGCGGGGCTGGAGACCAGGCGGAAGACGAAGCCGTGCCAGACGAGACCCACCAGCAGGACCAGCAGGCCGGCCCCCAGCAGGAGCAACCAGGTGCGCATCGCGATCCGGCCGACCCGGCGGTTCCCGGCGACCAGCTGGGCCGACCCGGGGACCAGGAGGGTCATGAGCATCAGCGTGACCGCCCGGCGGAAGCGCACGCGGGCAGCCCGGTCGTGGGCGTGCACGCGACCGTCGTCGGGCCGGCGATCGTGCGACCCGGGGGAAGGAGCGGGTGGCATCGACGTGCCTCTCTGGTGGGGATCTGGCCGCCCCAGTATCACCAGTCACATGCGCAACACGGGCCTCGGCGCGCCGTACGTCGCCACATCTGGCCCGGTAGCGTCTGCTGCCATGGCAGACCGTCCGCGTGGAGGTGGCCGCCCCGAGGAGGGCAGCCCGGAGTACGACTGGCTCTACGGCTCCGGCCGCTCGAGCGGCTCCGGCGGCGAGGACGCCACCCGCGCGGTGCCGCGACGGGGCGAGGACCCGACCCGGCAGGTGCGGCCCCAGGACATCGCGCCCACACCGGATCGCCGTGCGGCGGCCCCTCCCCCGCCACCGGGGCGGACCCGGCGCTCGCGCTGGCGCCGGCCACGCTTCCGGCTGCGCTGGCTGAAGCTGGCTCTGCTGCTGTGGCTGGTCTTCCTGCTCGCCGTCCCGATCTGGGCGTGGACCCGGGTCACCCAGGTGGAGGCCTTCCCCGACGACGAGGGGCGACCCGGGGACCAGCCCGGCAAGACCTACCTGGTGGTCGGCAGCGACAAGGCCGACGACCTGACCGAGGAGCAGCGTGAGCAGGTGCGCACCGGCCCGCGGGAGGGTCGCCGCACCGACACGATCATGCTCCTGCACGTGGGCGACGGTCCCGACCTGCTGCTGTCGATCCCCCGCGACTCCCAGGTCGAGATACCCGGGCACGGCGGCAACAAGATCAACGCCGCGTTCGCGATCGGGGGGCCGAAGCTGCTCGTGCGCACGCTCGAGGAGAACACCGGGATCCACATCGACGACTACATCGAGATCGGCTTCGGGGGCGTGATCAACATGGTCGACGCCGTCGGGGGCATCGAGATCTGCCCGGCGCAGGCGATGCGGGACCCCGACGCCCGGCTCGACATCGAGGCCGGCTGCCAGGAGGCCGACGGCACCACGGCGCTCGGCTACGCCCGCTCCCGCAAGACCTATACCGCCCGCGGCGACGTCGACCGGGCCGCGGCCCAGCGCGAGGTCGTCTCTGCGGTGGGTGGCAAGGCGCTGTCCCCGTGGACCATCATCAACCCGATCCGGTGGTACCGCGTCAACACCTCGGCGGCCTCCTCGCTCACCGTGAGCGAGGGCACCGGCCCGATCGACATGGGCCGCTTCGCCTGGGCCGCCACCCGCGCGACCGGGGACTCCGGACTCACCTGCGGGGTCCCCATCCGCGACCTGGCCGTGAACTGGGACGAGGAGCGCGCCTCCCGGATGTTCCAGCTCATCGCCGAGGACAACACCAGCGGCATCGGCCGGAACCTCTGCACCCCCTCAGGACTCCCACGATGAACGACTACGACACCCTCGACTGGTCGGTGACCGACCGCGTCCTCACCCTCACCCTCGACCGTCCCGACCACCTCAACGCCTTCACCGTGCAGATGGCCGAGGAGCTGGTCGACGCCTGGCAGCGCGCCTCCGCCGACGACTCGGTCGGCGCCGTGGTCGTGACCGGAGCCGGCCGCGCGTTCTGCGCCGGCATGGACCTCTCCGCGGACGGGAACGTCTTCGGCCTGGACGAGTCCGCCGACCCCACCCCGGCCGACCTGGAGGAGCGGCTGGAGGACCCGGGCATCGTCAGCGGGGTCCGGGACACCGGCGGGCGGGTGTCGCTCGCGGCGTACGCGTGCACCAAGCCGATCATCGCCGCCATCAACGGGGCCGCCGTCGGGATCGGCGCCACCATGACCCTGCCGATGGACGTCCGGCTGGCCTCGACGAAGTCGCGGATCGGTTTCGTCTTCGGCCGGCTCGGCATCGTGCCGGAGGCGGCCTCATCGTGGTTCCTGCCCCGCCTGGTCGGCATCTCCCGGGCCCTGGAGTGGACCTACGCCGCCGACATCCTCAGCCCGGAGGAGGCACTGGCCGGCGGGCTGGTGCGCTCGATCCACGAGCCCGCGGAGCTGCTGGAGGCCGCCCACGGGCTCGCCCACCGGTTCATCGACGACCGCTCGCCGGTCGGCATCGCGCTCACCCGGCAGCTGATGTACCGCAACATGGCCGCGGACCACCCGCTCGCCGCGCACAAGTCCGACTCGCTCGCGATGTGGCACACCTCGGTCGGTGACGGCCAGGAGGGCGTGGCCGCCTTCCGGGACAAGCGGACCCCCGAGTTCACGGGGCGGGCGTCGCACCTGCCACCGATCTTCCCCGACGAGCCGTAGTCGGGGGAGCCCGCGGCGCGCTCAGCCCAGGGCCTGCAGGCGCCGGATCATGTCGAGGCTCGGGTAGTGCTCCCCGCGGATCTTCTCGAGCAGCACCTGCTGGTAGGCGGACGACTGCTCCGGGGTCATGCTCTGCTCGACGATGTCCATCATCGTCGTCGAGGGGTAGTTGTCCTCCTCGATGTGGTCCATCAGCACCTGCACCAACTGCTCCTGGGCCGATGCCTCACCCTGCTGCGTGGCCATGAAATCCTCCCCTGCCGGACGTGTTCGCCCGTCGGTGTACCCACCTGGGTGCGGCCCCACACCACCCCGGGCCGATCGGAACCCTCGCGGGCCTCCGCGATCGGTTGCCCGCAACGTTCACATCGGCCGTAGTCACCCTGCCGGATCCGTCCGATCGCCTGTTCGGTCTGGTCCAGCCGTCGGGTCAGGTGCTCGGCCAGGGCCAGCCCCTGCTCGTGCTCGGAGAGGCTGGAACCCAGGTCACCGTGGTCCCGGCCTCCGTCGCTCGCGGCCGCGACCCAGGCCCGCCATCTCCTCCTCGGCCCCGGCCAGCTTGGCCCGGAGCTCCCGGGCTTCGGTGCTGAGCACCTTCTCGAGGTCCTCGAGCTCTTCACGGGACCACGCGTCCTGGCCCGTCGCGCCACATGCGTCATCCATCACGATCCCTCCCACGAGTCGATGATCGGGAGGCCGCCAGTACCCAACCTCGACGGCTCGGCACCGGTACGTCCCGGACCCGGACCTGGCCCTCAGGGGCGATGACGGCGACTGGGTGGGCCGTGGCGCGGCAGCCGACCCAGCTGGTCGGCGACGGTGCGCCGGCGCAGGATCGGGGTGTCGTCGGAGGCCACCTGCAGCATGCCCTCGACCACCTGCCGGAGGGCAGCATCCCCGGACGTGGTCGGAGCCCAGTCGAGCTCCTCGCGGGCCCGCGAGGCGTCGAGGAGGGGGACGGTCAACGCCATGTCGATCCACCCGACGTCGACCGGTTGCAGGTGGGCCCGCCAGCTGAGGTCCACGAGCCGCCGCAGGAGACGGCCGGGCAGGTGGACGTGTCGGGCCCCGAGGGCCTCGGCGATCAGGGGCGGCGTGATGGGCGGGTCCGCCGTGAGGTTGAACGCCCCGGTGGCTCCGCGGAGGAGGATCGCCCGGATCGCCCGCGCCGCGTCGTGCGTGTGCAGCATCGGGATCACCAGGCTGCGGTCGAGTGGCAGCACCGGCAGGGCCCGGGCCAGCCTCGGGGAGAGCAGCGGAGGCGACGTGTAGCGCAGCAGCCCGCTGGCCACCTCCCGTCGCCCCATGATGCCGGGCCGGACCCGTGCCACCCGTGGGAGCCCCCCGCCGGCCTCGTGCCGGTCCAACAGCCGCTCCGCGGCCACCTTGTCCTGGCTGTACCGGGACGTGGCGATGCCCTCGGTCCGCCAGTCCTCCCGGACCGGGGTGAGGTCACGACGGGGCGAGTAGGCGCCGAGGGAGGAGACGTGCACCAGGTGCCGCACCCCCGCGGACGCGGCGGCCGCGAGGACGCGCTGCGTCCCACCGACCGCGAGCTCGTGGAGGTACGCCGGGTCGCGCGTGGGCTGGAACCCCCACGCGGTGTGGACGACGGCCCCGACCCCTGCGAAGGCCTGCGCCAGCACCTCGGCGCTCCCGCCCCCGGACAGGTCGACCTCGCGCCACGCGGCGGCCGGCGGTCCGGTCCCGGATGCGGGCGGACGACGTGCGAGGCCCACCACCTCGTGCTCGGGGCAGGCGGCGGCCAGCTCGTGCAGCACCATGCTGCCCAGGTTGCCGGTGGCACCGGTGACGGCGATACGCATGGGGCCCCTTGGGTCGAGCTGGTCGGGCCCGAGCTGCGGTACCCGGCGCAGGCCGGACCAAACCGAGAGGCGTCAGAGGTCCGACTGGACCCCGTTCAGCAGCTGGCGGGCCATCACGATCCGCTGCACCTGGTTGGTGCCCTCGTAGATCTGGGTGATCTTGGCGTCGCGCATCATCCGCTCG
>CAZRKV010000122.1:0-6015 GCA_964600305.1 uncultured Nocardioides sp.
GTTGCCGACCTCGCCGTCGACCTTCAGCACCCCGTCGTAGTTGGTGATCATGAAGCCGGCGACCGGCCGGGTGAAGGCGTACTGCGTGTCGGTGTCGACGTTCATCTTCACCACGCCGTAGTCCACCGCGTCGGAGATCTCCTGGGCGCTGGAGCCGGACCCGCCGTGGAAGACCAGGTCGAAGGGCAGCGACCCCTCGGCCAGCCCCAGCTCCTTGGCCGCAGCGGACTGCGCGGCCTTGAGGATCTCCGGGCGCAGCTTGACGTTGCCGGGCTTGTAGACCCCGTGCACGTTGCCGAAGGTCAGCGCGGTCATGTAGCGCCCCTTGTCGCCCAGGCCGAGGGCCTCGACGGTGGCCAGCGCGTCGCCGGGGGTGGTGTAGAGCTTCTCGTCGATCGCGCCGACGATGCCGTCCTCCTCGCCGCCGACGACGCCGACCTCGATCTCGAGGATGATCCGCGCCGCCTCGCACTGCGTGAGCAGCTCCTCGGCGATCTGCAGGTTCTCCTCCAGCGGTACGGCGGAGCCGTCCCACATGTGGGACTGGAACAGCGGCTGCTCACCGCGGGCGACCCGCTCCCGCGACATCTCCACCAGTGGCCGCACGAAGCCGTCGAGCTTGTCCTTGGGGCAGTGGTCGGTGTGCAGCGCGACGTTGACCGGGTAGCTCTTCGCGACCTCGGCGGCGTACGCCGCGAACGCGGCCGACCCGGTGACCATGTCCTTCACGCTGGGCCCGGAGAGGTACTCCGCGCCGCCGGTCGAGATCTGGATGATGCCGTCTGACCCGGCGTCGGAGAATCCCTTGAGCGCTGCGTTGAGGGTCTGCGACGAGGTGACGTTGATGGCCGGGTACGCGAAGGACCCTTCCTTGGCCTTGTCCAGCATCTCCGCGTAGGCCTCGGGGGTGGCGATGGGCATGGTTCCTCCAGGACGGACGACACGACGTGCTGCTCAGACGCTGCCCACCCTAGCGAGGTCGCCGCACTACGCTCAGCCCGTGCCCGGCCACACCGCCCCCTCGCCCCACGAGCCCGGCCTCGCCGGCCGGTACGTCGCGGTGTGCGGGCCTGCGGACAGCGCCACCGAGCGGCACCTCGAGCAGTCGTACGCCGTCGGCCACGGCCTGGCCGGAGCCGGCGCCGTGGTCCTCACCGGCGGCCACCACGGGGTGATGGCCGCCGCCGCCCGCGGGGCCGGCGCGGCCGGGGGCACCACGATCGGGATCCTCCCCGGGTCCGACCGTGCCGAAGGGTCGCCGCACCACACGTTCCTGCTCCCCACCGGGCTCGGCGAGCTGCGCAACGGGGTGCTGGTCCGGGCCGCCGACGCGGTCGTCGCAGTCGGCTGCAGCTGGGGGACGCTGTCGGAGATCGCGCTCGCCCGGCGCACCGGCGTACCGCTGGTGCTGCTGGACCCGTGGGACCTGCCCGAGGACGTGGGGGAGGTCGTCGCGGACCCGGACGCCGCCGTGGCCGCGGTCGCGCGTCTGCTTGGTCCGTTGGCCCCGCCCGACCCCTTGTAACGCGGGGTTACCGGGTCCGTCGTACCCCTATTCGGGTGCGGTGGGCGACGTAACTGCGCGTTACAAGGGGTGGGGGAGACCGGCTCAACCCCGCCAGGCCTCGTCCGAGGACAGGTCCGCGTGCGAGCGCACCCAGGCGTGCATCGCGATCGCGGCGGCGGCGGAGGCGTTGATCGAGCGGGTGGAACCGAACTGCGCGATCGAGAACGTGGCGTCACAGGCCTCCCGCGCCTGCGCCGACAGCCCCGGACCCTCCTGGCCGAAGAGGAAGCACACGTCCCGGGGCACCGCCATCGTCTCCAGGTGCAGCGAGCCGGGGAGGTTGTCGATGCCGAGCAGCTGCACCCCCCGCTCGTGGAGGTACGCCGCGAGCGCGGGCACGTCCGCGTGGTGCCGCACGTGCTGGTAGCGGTCGGTCACCATCGCCCCGCGACGGTTCCAACGCCGGTTGCCGACGATGTGCACCTCGGCGGCGAGGAAGGCGTTCGCCGTCCGCACGATGGTGCCGATGTTGAAGTCGTGCTGCCAGTTCTCGATGGCGACGTGGAAGGAGTGCCGCCGCCGGTCGAGGTCGGCGACGATCGCCTCCATCCGCCAGTAGCGGTAGCGGTCGACCACGTTGCGCCGGTCGCCCTCGGCGAGCAGCCGCTCGTCGTACTGCTCCCCCGTGGGCCAGGCGGCGCGCCCGCCGGGCCAGGGGCCCACCCCCACCTCGGGCGGGCCGTGCGGCATCGGGTCGTACGGCGCCCTGTGGTCCTCGTCCTCCGGCACGGCCCCGAGGGTAATCGGGAGGTACGCGACCGGCCGTGGTGGCTACGCTGGCGGGGTGTTCGTCGAGCCGCTCTTCCTCGGCATCGAGTGGATGGACTTCCAGTGGTGGCTGGACATCTTCGGCCCCGCGCTGTTCTGGGTGAGCCTGGGGATCGTGTTCGTCGAGTGCGGACTGCTCTTCCCGTTCCTGCCCGGGGACACGCTGCTGTTCAGCGTGGGGCTGTTCCTCGCCACGGAGCGGATCGAGATCTTCGACGCCGCCCCCGCCTGGCAGCTGCTGGTGGCGGTGGTGCTGCTGGTGGTGGCGGCCTTCGCGGGCAACGTGGTGGGCTACGAGATCGGTCGCCGGATCGGACCGCCGATCTACCAGCGCAACGGCCGGATCCTGAAGCGGCGGTACTTCCACCGCACCCACGACTTCTTCGACGACCACGGCAACACCGCCCTGGTGATCGGCCGGTTCGTGGCGTTCGTGCGGACCTTCATCACCGTGGTCGCCGGGGCCACCCGGATGGAGCGCCGCCGCTTCTGGGTGTGGAGCTTCATCGGTGCCCTCCTGTGGGTGGTCGGCCTGACCCTGCTGGGCTACTTCCTCGGCACCCGCTTCGAGTCGCTGGGCGACAACATCGACTATGCCCTGCTGGTGATCATGCTGGTCTTCGCGGTGCCGCTGCTGTGGGAGTGGTGGGGCTCGCGCCGGCACCGGCCCGCCGGTCAGGCCGAGCGGTCCTCCCGCCCCGACTGAGCCCCCGTCCGGGCGAAGTCGTCGCCGCCGTACCGCACCTCGATCAACACCAGGACCGCGACCACGGTGGCCCCCAGCAGCGCCAGCGCCACCGGCCCGACCACGGGGGCGTACGGCGCCACCAGCGTCCCGGGGCCGTCCACCTCACCGCTCGACGTCGCGTCCTGCCAGGGCCACAACGCCCGCAGCGACCCCAGCATCAGCCCGGTCATGACCAGCAGCGTGGTGCGGCGGTGGTGGTGCAGGAGCCACCGCAGCGCCTGCACGAAGGAGGCCAGGCCCACCACCGCGCCGGCTGCGAACACCCCGACATAGGCCAGGTCGCGGTCGTGGATCGCCGACATCGTGGTGGCGTACAGCCCGATCGCGAGCAGGAAGAACGACCCGGAGACCCCCGGCACGACCAGGGCGCAGACCGCCACCGCGGCGGCGGCGAAGACGACCACCATCGGCGGTTCGTGGACCGCGCCGCCGCCCGCCAGCCCCACGAGCAGCCAGGCGCCGGCGGCCGCGGCGAGGACCAGGACCAGGTCGCGGGCGCTCCGGGGCGGGCGGCCCATCATCCGGATCGGTACGGCGACGCTGGCCGCCACCAGCCCCAGGAACAGCCCGCGGGCGAGCTCGGGGCGGTCGGTGACGAAGTCGGACATCACGCCGGCCACGGTCAGCACCGCCGCCGCCATGCCGGTGAGGACCGGGAGGATCAGCCACCAGTCGGTACGCCGCAGCTCGGTGCGCGCCCCGGCGAGCCGGTCCGGTCCGCTGACCAGCCTCCGCCCGGCGGCCAGGACGTGCGAGGCGGAGTCGATCAGTCGCTCGTAGACGCCGGTGACCAGCGCGACCGTCCCCCCGGAGACCCCGGGAACCAGCTCGGCCATCCCGATCAGGAACCCCCGCACCAGGTCGAGCGGCAGCAGCCGGCGACTGCGGCGCGGGGTCACCGTGGCGGGTCCGGACACGCGTGGGCTACTTGGGTTCGGTCTCGGCCAGGCGGCCGAACGCGACCATCCGCTGGTCGGTGTGGAACAGCTCGGCACAGGTGGTGAGGCTGAGCAGGCTCTGGCCCTCCTCCTGCAACGGCGGCTGCACCCCGCCCCGACGCGGGTTGGTCGGCACCGCGTCGACCACCCAGGTCTCGGTGAAGGGCACCTCGAGGTCGTCGCCCCCGGTGTCGAGGACGTAGGTGTGGACGGCCTCGCGCGTCTCCACGATGACCTCGTCCCCCGGCTCCAGCTCGGGCATGTCGCGCAGCGGCTCGCCGTGGGTGACCCGGTGCCCGGCGATGGCGTAGTTGCCCTCGCCCCCCGGCTCCGCGGAGTGCTCGAAGTGCCCGAACCCGGCCGCCAGCACCTCGTCGGTCATCCCCTCGAGCACCGGGACGGCGTAGTCGTCGCCGAACTTCGGGACGCGCACGATGGCCGAGACCTTCTTCGCCGGCCACTCACCGACGGTCTTCGGCCCCTCCTGCTCCTCCTCGGGCGCCTGGGGACCGGCCCACCGCTCCTCGAGTGACTCCACGATCTCGCGGTGCTCGCGCTCGGACTGCCAGCTGGTGCCCCACATCTGCCAGGCCACCCAGACCAGCACGCCGACACCGCCCGCGATGAGCAGCCAGCCCAGCCACCGTGCCCCCCGGCGCCACGCCCGGTTCTGATCGTCACGCATGAGCACCAGTGTGACACTCCCGCCCCAGCCACCGGGGCCCTAGCCTCGGAGCATGCGTGGAACGGCGAGCAGGCTGGCGGGCATCGGCCCCACCATCTTCACCGAGATGTCGGCCCTGGCGGCCCGGACCGGGGCGGTCAACCTCGGTCAGGGCTTCCCGGACGTGGACGGTCCCCCGGCCGTCGTGGAGCGGGCCGTCCGGGCCCTGCGCGAGGGCGAGAACCAGTACGCCCCCGGCCCGGGACGCCCGGAGCTGCGGGAGGCGATCGCGGCCCACCAGCAGCGCCACTACGGAATCGACCTGGACCCGGCGTCCCAGGTCGTGGTCACCACGGGGTGCACCGAGGCGATCGCGGCCGCCCTGCTCGGCCTGGTCGAGCCCGGTGACGAGGTACTCGTGCTCGAGCCCTACTACGACTCCTACGTCGCGATGATCC
Source organism: uncultured Nocardioides sp. (assembly GCA_964600305.1). Lineage (GTDB taxonomy): Bacteria > Actinomycetota > Actinomycetes > Propionibacteriales > Nocardioidaceae > Nocardioides. The sequence continues at coordinate 5,144 of CAZRKV010000122.1, forward strand.
AGATGGCCGGCGGCGTACGCCGTCCGGTCACCCTGCGGGCCCCGGACTTCCGGCTCGACGTCGAGCAGCTCGCGGCGGCCGTCACGCCCGAGACCCGGTTCCTGCTGGTCAACGACCCGCACAACCCGACCGGCACCGTGCTCACCGGGCACGAGCGAGCGGAGCTGGCGCGGGTCGCCGTGGCGCACGACCTGGTGGTGATCACCGACGAGGTCTACGAGCGGCTGATCTACGACGGCCGGCAGCACGTGCCGCTGGCGACCCTGCCGGGCATGGCCGAGCGCACCCTGACGCTGTCCAGCGTGGGGAAGTCGTGGTCGTTCACCGGCTGGAAGATCGGGTGGGCCACGGGCCCCGCGGACCTGGTGGGGGCCACGCTGTCGGCCAAGCAGTGGTTGACCTTCACCTCCGGCGGGCCGCTGCAGCCGGCCGTGGCGGCCGCGATGGACGAGCACGACGAGTGGCCCGACCAGCTGCGGCAGGACCTGCAGCAGCGGCGCGACCTGCTCTGCGAGGGCCTGGCCGACGCCGGACTGGTGCCCCGGGTCCCCGAAGGCACCTACTTCGCGCTGACCGACATCTCCGACCTGGGCTGGGAGGACGGGCAGGCGTTCTGCCTGGCACTGCCCGAGCGGGCCGGGGTGGTCGGCATCCCGGCCCAGGCCTTCTACGACGACCAGGCCGAGGGCCGCCAGCTGGTGCGGTGGGCCTTCTGCAAGCAGCCCACGGTGATCGAGGAGGGTCTGCGCCGCCTCCGGGAGGCCGATCTCTCCTCCCCCTGACCTCTTCTCCCCCTGACCGAGAGGGCAACTCCTCCCCTCCCAGGCTCGCCGAGAGGTCAGTTCTTCCCTCCCAGGCTCGGCCGAGAGGTC
>CAZRKV010000122.1:6115-8165 GCA_964600305.1 uncultured Nocardioides sp.
TCTTCCCTCCCAGGCTCGGCCGAGAGGTCGAGTTCTTACCGGTTCCACCCCTGCCGGCTCATCCCGTGCCCGGTGGGGCAGGAGATGTCGACCTGTCGGCGCCCCGGAGCGGCGCAAAGGTGACTCCTCACCGCCCTGGCGGGGAGCAGAGGTGACTCCTCGGCGGAGGTGGGGTCAGGAGCGGGACCGGTCGCGGTCGTCGCGCGCACCCCGGGCGTCCTCACGCGCACCCCGGACGTCGTCGCGCGCGCCGCGGGCGGCGTACCAGGCCCGGACCTCGGGGCGCAGCAGGCTGGAGATCGTCAGCGTGCAGGCAAGCAGCAGCACGATCAGGCTGAGCGAGGTGATCGCCCCGACCAGCGAGAGCACCGCCGCGCAGCCGGCCGAGACCATCAACGCGATCCGGGCCCAGGCCACCCGGCGGTAGGCGAGCACCGCGAGCACGATCGCGGCGATCGCCCACGTGATCGCCAGGGCGCCGGTGACGTGGACGACGGCGACCACCATGTCCTCGCCCATCCCCTGCTCGGCGAGCTCGGGGTTCTGCGCGTAGAGCTGCTCGAGCACCAGGTCGCGGTCAGCGGCGATGAGGATCATGCTCGCCGCCGTCATCGCGAGCGTGATGCCGGAGAAGATCCAGGTCAGGGTGCAGGCCACGAGGACGGCGACGGGCCGGCCACCCGGGCGCTCGGGGCCGCTCGACCGGGGGTCGCCGAACCCGCTCCAGGCCTGTGGTTCCGTCGAGGGCGGGTCGGCAGTCACGGTGGGCGCCCCCGGGGCTCCGGCCGTGCCGGAGGACTCGAGCCGGTCGCTGCGACCGGTGACGGCGGCCGCCTCGGTGGGCCGGGCGCCCTCCCGGTCGGGCTTGCGTCCGGCGAACCAGTCCCGCGCCGGCTGCCCCCAGAGCATGACCGAGGCGACCGCGACCACGGTCGGCATGAAGCCGCCCGCGAACAGCCCGCTGAGCAGGAGGGGTACGGCGGCCACGGTGAGCCCGATCCGGGCCGACCGGCTGCGGCGCAGGGCGTAACCGCCCAGGATCGCGGTGGCGGTGGCGGATCCCGCGGCGACCATGGTGAGGGCGTGCAGCCAGCTCACCCCGGCCTGCACGCTCAGTCCGAGCGCGTCACCGGGGGGCTCGCTCAGGAACTCCCGCACCGACTCCCGGGTCTCCAGGGACCGGATGCCGGCCATCGCCTCGAAGCTGCTGAAGACCACGGCGATCGAGCCGATCACCACGATCCAGCCGGCCAGGGTGACCTGGCTGGGGCGGGCGGGGGCGCTGGAGTCGCTCATCGGCCTCATTCCATCACGCGGCCCAAGCGCCCCCGGTCACGCGGTGGCGTCGATCACCAGCCCGTCCTCGCCGCGGTCGACGGTGACCGTCGCCCCGTCGCCGATCTCGCCACCGATCAGCTTCCGCGCGAGCGGGTCGCCGATCGAGGTCTGGATCAGGCGGCGCAACGGCCGGGCGCCGTACGCCGGGTCGTAGCCGGTGTCGGCCAGCCAGTCGCGTGCCGCGTCGGTCACCTTGATCGAGATCCGCCGCACGGCCAGGCGCTGCTCCAGCAGCGCCAGCTGCAGGTCGACGATGTGGGCCAGCTCCTCGCGGTCGAGCGCGTCGAACATCACGATCTCGTCGAGCCGGTTCAAGAACTCGGGCTTGAACGACGCCCGCACCACGCCCATCACCGACTCGTGCTTGGCCTCGGTGTCCATCGCCGGGTCGACGAGGAAGTTCGAGCCCAGGTTCGAGGTCAGGATCAGCAGCGTGTTGCGGAAGTCGACGGTGTGGCCCTGACCGTCGGTGAGCCGACCGTCGTCGAGCACCTGCAGCAGGATGTCGAAGACCTCCGGGTGGGCCTTCTCGACCTCGTCGAGGAGCACGACGGAGTAGGGACGCCGGCGCACCGCCTCGGTGAGCTGGCCGCCCTCGTCGTACCCGACGTAGCCGGGGGGCGCACCCACGAGCCGGGAGACCGAGTGCTTCTCGGAGTACTCGCTCATGTCGATGCGCACGATCGCCCGCTCGTCGTCGAACAGGAAGTCG